>MFJU01000001.1:0-382 GCA_001779315.1 Candidatus Gottesmanbacteria bacterium RIFCSPLOWO2_01_FULL_42_22
AAACATAAGTATAAAACATATATGCTCCCCGCCCGCAACGCCTTCGCAAGCTTGGCTTGCGTGGCGGGCGGGTACCAGTTGAGCTATCGGCCCGGTTATAATCTTGATTTCAGATATCTTCTTCCAAATCCTGTTTTAAAATATTTTTCTCTTTTAATCGCCTTTTCTTTTGTTAGACATGCTTCATAATAAATTATTGTAAATGGAAGTCTACTTTTTGTTGCATCGACTAATCCTTTGTTATGTTCAAATACTCGCTTTTTTAAATCTTTACACCATCCTATATATAGCTTTTTATCTGTTATGCTTTTTAAAACATAAGTATAAAACATATATGCTCCCCGCCCGCAACGCCTTCGCAAGCTTGGCTTGCGTGGCGGGC
>MFJU01000001.1:452-76321 GCA_001779315.1 Candidatus Gottesmanbacteria bacterium RIFCSPLOWO2_01_FULL_42_22
TATATCATAAGATATAATAGTATTTTATGCTCCAAAAAGAACAGCTTTTACCTCTAATTTTAACGGTCATAATTTTCATTATATTGACAGCAATACTCAGGGTAGAAATAGCTGTCTTAAATGCGGTAACTCTTTCGGATATTCAAATCCAAATACGCTGGACAGATGTCTTAGTCGGACTGACTATTTATCTGAAAACCTCAATTGATTTCGCCATCTTTATGGGCAACCTGATGCATACCAATCAGGGGTGGCGAAACAGGATTGCTATTGAAACCGGCACAGCCTTGGGAAATGCTCTGGGAACCATGTTAATTTTGGCTGTCTGGACATTTTTCAAAGAAATAAACTGGCTGTTAGCTTTGATGGTGATAATCGCCTCATTGGTATTACTGCGTTTAGCTGAAGAAGGCCTTCATCATGCCCGGGAATACCGGGGCAAATTTAGCCTTACTTTTCTTAATATTGTTAAATATTCGCAATGGCTTCTTAAAAAGATAAATCATATTTTTGCGCCTGTTTTTTCCAAAATCATGCCCAATTTATCATTAGGCAGAAAAGAGGCCAAATCATTTTCCCAATTACTGGTATTTTCCTTTACCGTACCCTTTATTTTAGGCTTGGATGATTTTGCCGGATATGTTCCTCTGTTTAATATCGTCAATGTTTTTGGTTTTGCTATCGGAGTCATGCTGGGGCATACTATTTTAAATATCTTCCTCTTTTTAAATCCTGATAAAACCGTTAAAGCCGTCAAAAATCCGTTGATTTCCTTTGCCGGCAGCATCGCTTTTGTGGCACTGGCGCTATGGGGTATCCGTGAAGCTCTATTATTACTGACAACTCATTAGAATTCAGATTAAACGGACATTATGCGATTTGCTTTCGCGCAGTCCCGCTTCGGTCACCCGGATAAATTCGGCGTTTTTCTGCAATTCGGCAATTGTCGATGCATTGCAATAACTCATGCCGGACCTTAAAGCGCCGATGAGCTGATAAATAATATCAGCCACTTTTCCTTTATAGGGTATCAGCGCCTCTACTCCTTCAGCTACCACGGTATTCAGTCTGTCAACCGAAGATATTTCTTCACTGGCAAATTTCCGGTCAGCCACCGCCAAAAAAGAAGCTGCTCCGCGATGGGCTTTAAATTTCATACCGTCCTTCATGATAATAGCGCCGGGAGATTCGTCTGTTCCGGCAAACCAGCCGGCCAGCATGCAAACATCAGCTCCGGCGGCTAAAGCTTTGGTGATATCCCCGGGATAATTGGTACCTCCGTCAGCAATGACAGTTACGCCGTATTTTTTGGCAGTCCTGCTGCATTCGGCCACGGCCGTAAATTGGGGTACCCCTACTCCGGTCACTATTCTGGTTGTACATAACCCTCCCGGTCCGATACCTACTTTTAAAGCATCAACTCCGATTTTTATCAGATCAATGGCCGCTTCAGCCGTGGCCAAATTTCCGCCGATAAGATCAATATCTTTAAATTTCTGCCTGACTTTTTTTACCGCTTTGAGCGAAATTTCATTATGTCCGTGAGCCACATCGACGACAATGACATCGACACCGGCCTCAATTAAGGCTTTAGCCCTGTCCATGAAATCTCCGACAGCCCCTACAGCCGCTCCGACTCTCAATCGGCCGTATCTGTCAGTAGTGGCACTTTTATATAAAGTCTGGTGCTCAATGCTTTTAGCGGTAATCAGGCCGATTAATTTATTATTGCGGTCAACCAGCGGCAATTTTTCAATTTTATGTTTCTTTAATATTTCCTTGGCTTTTTTATAGGTTATATTCTGCGGTGCCGCTATTAATTTGTCTTCAGGAGTCATAATTTCGGAAACCGGTCCGGCGTTATTTTCGGCAAAAATCAGATCCCTTCTGGTCAGGATTCCCTTGACCCTATCTTTTTCGTCAGTAATGATAAAACTGGAAACCTTTGTTTCTTCTGCCTTTAGCCTGGCTTCGGTAACTGTTGACCAGGGGAATAAGGTAAAAGGCTTATAGAGAATAAAGCCTTCATGCCTTTTGACTTTTTTGACTTCTGCCGCTTGTTTCTCCATTGACATAAAGCGGTGAATGATGCCGAGCCCGCCGCGATGCGCCAGACTGATGGCCATTCTGCTTTCGGTAACCGTATCCATATTGGCAGAGATAAAGGGAATTTCCAAAGTAATATTCCTGGTTAGTTTGGTTCTGGTGGAGACATCATGACGGTGGGCTATTTTAGATCTTTTCGGCACCAGTAAAATATCATCGTAGGTCAGTCCGATCGGAATGTTAGTATGGTTGCTCATTTTTTCCTCCGTGTCTAAATTTTGATGACGTTCTCCCTGTCCTGACTTACTGAAATAAGCTTAATCGGTATGTCAAGTTCACGACTGATATAATCCAAATAAATCCGGCAGTTTTCCGGCAAATCCCGTTTGTTTTTTGCCTGGCTGATATTTTCCGGCCAGCCTTTGAAAATCCTGTAAACAGGTTTCATCTTGTTTAAGTTGTTCATACCCGCCGGAAAATACTTCACTTTTTTACCCTGATAAAGATAATGATCGGCTATTTTTAAGATTTTAAATCCGCTCAAAACATCAAGTTTAGTCAAAGCCAAATAATTGACGCTGTTTAATTTCAGAGCGCATCTTAACATGGTTAAATCCAGAAAGCCGCATCTTCTCTTTCTGCCGGAGGTTGTTCCCACTTCCTGTCCCTGCTTTTGCAGTTTAGCGCCTGTCCTGTTTTTCTGTTCAGTCGGAAATGGACCGTTGCCGACTCTGGTCGTATAAGCCTTGACTACTCCGATAACCTCTATATCAGCCGGTCCGATGCCTACTCCCGAATATAAGGCTCCGGCGGTTGAATATGGAGCAACCGTATAGGGATATGTTCCGAAAGCCACGTCAAGAAAAGTACCGTGGGCAGTTTCAAATAAAATCTTTTTCTTGCCCCAGCCGTGCCAAACCGCGGCCGCCACATCCTGTGTATATTTCTTCAATTTTAAACCGTAGACTGTATACTCATCTATAATTTTTTTTGCCGTCAGTTCCATTTTTTGTCCGAAAACTTTTTCGATAATCGCTTTTTTAAAAGGAAATACCGCTCTGACTTTTTCAGCCAATATTTTTCCGTTTATTAAATCTTCAAATCTTATTCCCAAGCGGTTATTTTTATCTTCATAACAGTAACCGATTCCCAATTTCAGACTGCCGGTTGCTTGTTTGCCTTTCCATTCTTCAGAAGCTCCATCCAAAAGCCAATGATAAGGCATAACGATGTGGACTCTCTGATCAATGGACAAATCAAGAGGAATTTTTTCTTTTTTCAAAAAATCGATTTCCTCTAAAAGCACCTTTGGATTAATAACCGATCCCTGGGCTATCAAAAGCTTTTTTCCCCGGACAGCACCGGAAGGCAGATGATGAAATTTAAAAATTTTCTTCCCGGTGACCACGGTATGTCCGGCATTATTGCCGCCGTTGAAACGGATAACCCAATCCGCATCCTTGGCTAAATAATCGACTATTTTTCCCTTGCCCTCATCGCCCCATTGCAAACCGACGACGACTAATGCTTTTGCATTGTGCATACAGAATTATTTTTTTGCCTTGGCCGATTTAAAAGCTTCCTTGATTATGTTCGCGGTTAAACCCTGATAGTCTGCCAGGCTTTTAATTTTCAGTCTTTCCCGGTCGCTTTTTTCAAGAGGCAGACTCTCAAGAATCCGCAAAAACTCCTGCCGGTTGAGGTTTTTACCGCGGGTTTCTTTTTTCAGCTGTTCAAATGCCTGATCCTGACCTTTTTTCCGCAGATATGTTTGCACGCCCTCGGCATAGATTTCCCAATGACTGTCAAGATCGGCAGCCATTTTTAGAGGATCGGCAGTTATCCTTTTTAATCCTGACAAAAGGCTGTCCCAGGCAAGCAGGCTGAAACCGAATGCCAATCCAAAATCTCTCTTGACGGTTGAATCCGTCAAATCCCTTTGCAGTCTGGAAACAGGCAGCTTTCTGGCAAAAAATTCGAATAAGGCGTTGGCCAGCAGGAGATTGCCTTCGGTATTTTCAAAAGTGATGGGATTGATTTTATGGGCCATAGTTGATGATCCGACTTCCGCTTCTATTTTCTTTTGCCTGAAATATTCCAAACTGATATACCACCAGATATCCTGGCAAAAATTTATGAGAATCGAATTTAAGTGGCGCAGCGAATCAAAGAAAATGAGCCAGTTATCATAAGGCAATATTTGGGTCGTGACAACATTAGGCAGCAAACCCAGACTGCCTATAAATTTCCTGCTTAATTTCAGCCAGTCATATTCCGGACAGACGAAAGCTAAAGCATTGAAATTGCCCACAGCACCGCTCAATTTGCCTTCGATTTTTGTCTTTTCCATTATTTTCATTTCTTTTGTCAACCGTTGGTAAAAAACCGCTAATTCCTTGCCCATGGTGGTCGGCAAAGCCGGCTGTCCGTGAGTCCTGGCCAGCATCACGGAATTTTGAGTTTTTACAATCAGCTCTTTCAGAATAGCGGTTATTTTATTTAAATAGCCAGGCATAACTTCAGTTTTAAAATCCTTTAAAATCAATCCGTAAGCAGGAATATTGATATCGTAAGAGGTCAGGCCGAAGTGGACAAAAGGCACAATTCTGCTTAAACCTCTTTTTTTTAAAGAGTCCGCCAGGTAATATTCGACAGCTTTGACATCATGGTTGATGATTTTTTCCGTTTCTTTAACCTTGAGAGCATCTTCAGGAGTAAAACTGCGGCAGATCAATTTTATCTTATTTTCTTCGTTAAGAGTCAATTTATTAAATAAATTTGTCTGCCGGTTCAGAAAAAGAAGATATTCCGTTTCAACCCGGAGACGGTAGCGGATGAGGGCATATTCTGAAAAATAATCTTTTAAAACAGGCAGCTTGTCGCTGTTTCTGCCGTCAAGAAGACAGACAGCCAAAAGTCTATGAATTTCGTCAGTCATCAGCTTGTTATTTTAGGCAGGCTTTTTAATTTTAGAGCTTTTTCAATTTCCATGACAATCCTCTCTCCGCAGGTCATATTTCTGCCGAATAGATATGAACTATACGGAGTAAAAGCGGTCCCGGGAGAACCGGGTATCCTTAAAGAGAGGTCGAAAGTGATGATTTTTTCCGAGGGGGGACCGGCCGTTACGGCTGTCTGCAGGGCAAAAGGTCCGATAATGCCCGGCGGTGAAATTTCCCTGGCTGCTTTAAGTATTTTTTCGGCCGCTGCAAAGGCTTTCTCCAACAAAGATTCTTTTACGGTCACGCTGATATGGCCGGACTCGATATATGAAGGGTTATTTTTTTCCAAAAATTTTATCTGCCAAACAGACGGCAGGCGGATAAGACCGTCCAAATTTGTCTGCCTTCTGGTATCGGTGCCCAATAATTCCAGGCGTTTTTCTAAAGGTGAATAGAAAAAATTGAAATTGACCTGGGGACCCAAAATAAATTCTTCGATGACAGCTTCTTTTAAGTCTGACTCAGTAATCCTGCCTATCCTTATTAATTTTTGTCCTTCGTTATAAAATTCAGCCTGATTTGCGGCAAAAAAGAAGGCCCGCTCATAACGGCGTATTTTTTCCCTGACTTTGACCAGGACCAGCCTGTCTATCTCTTTTGGCTCTTTAAACTGCTTCGGGTATTCAATGCCTGACTTCTTAAGAATCTGGTACTGATTGTACCGGCCTTCCCTTTCCTCATACTTTAAAAGTTGACGGTTACCGAAAACGGGTATTTTAAATTCATTTTCAAATTTGTATAAATCGCAGTAAACCTGGATATATCGATGGGGGATAAAAACTGTATTTTTCGGAAACATCCCTCTGGTAGCCGGATCAGTCAATTGGCTGAAATGCCGTAAGGTGATCAGCTTGTCTATCAGATGACGGTAATAATGACTGTAGGTTCTTTCTCTGCCGGCCACAACCAGCGCCAGGGTTTCAAATTTTCCTTTTTTGGCCGCGGTGAAAATTTCCAGGGCGCTGTGTCCGGCTAAAGTTGCAATAATCGGTTTAGTCATAAATTAACTTCAGGCTTTAAGCTGTAAACTCCGGCTGTCATAAATGATATTCAAAGGTGTAATGATCACCTGTTTTTTGCCTTTTTCGACGACACCCGCCTGGTAAGCTTTGATATCATGTTTAGCCGCTATCTGCAATACCGTCTCAGCATCCCCGGAGGCAACGAAAACGGCAAAACCGGCACCCATATTAAAACTGCCATAAGCTTCTTTTGCTTCCAGAGGTCCTTTGGCCATCATGAATTTAAAGACTTCGGGAACCGGCGGCAGACAGTTTATGCGGTAAGTCAGTTCTTTTTCACTACGCATGATTTTGCGCCAGCCATGCCCGGTAATATTGGCCAGATAATGGATATCTATGCCATAGGCAAACAAGGCCTGCAGCAAGGTAGAATAAATTATCGTCGGCACCAGTAAGGCTTCGCCGTAATATTTCCCGTTTGCCATTTTCGTTTTATAGCCGTCGGGCAGTTTTCCGGCAATTTTCCGGGCCAGTGAAACGCCGTTTGACTGGATGCCTTTACTTTCCAGAAGAATTATGGCATCACCGGCCGAGAGATTTTGACCTAAAACCAGCCTTTTTTTAGGTTTAATGATGCCGAAACAGGCTCCGGCTAAATCGATAGCCCCCTCTCTGACAATACCTTTAAGGACCGGTGTTTCTCCGCCGCCCCAGGAAACTTCAGCTATATTACAGGCTAGCCTCCAGCCCTTAATAAAATCGGTTGTCCTTTTTTTATCAGCGAACCACTCTGAACTGCCGGCAGCCCAATAAGCGACTAAGGCAGTCGGCCGGGCGCCGACGGTGATTAAATCATTTATAATATAAGCGACAGTATCCTGGGCAATCTGCTTATAATAGCTTTGCCCTGTCAGTTTAGCCATCTCATCGGCCACCAGACTTTTGGTACCCAGACACTCCTCAACCAGAGCAAAAAAGCAATCGCTGTATTCCATTACATATGCCGATTCTCCGCGGCTTGCGGAAATCTCCTGCATTTGGCTGAAGTGCAAATTCCTGGCTGTTTTTTTGCCTTCGGTCTGGGCCATAATTTTAAAGGGATCGATCAGCTGATAGACAACTCCTGATTGCTCGTAGGTGATTTTTTTCATGTTAAAATTACAGCCAGTTTTCTTTGCTTTATGGCCTGTTTGATCTCCCGGGCAATCCTTCGGCCGACGCTCATAGGTATATCATATAGCAAATCCATGTATGGCGAACCTTTGATATAAAGATTGGTTCCGGCCACAATCCGGCAGGAGATTTCGATGGTATAGATGGTGGAATCACGGGTTATAATGGTTTCCAGGCAAAACGGGCCGAACAGTCCTTTCGGTGCAGCCATGATTTTTGAACTGTTAACTATCTGTTGCCCCATTTCATAGATCTGAGGCAGTAAAGATTCGCGTAAAACAATCGGGAA
Source organism: Candidatus Gottesmanbacteria bacterium RIFCSPLOWO2_01_FULL_42_22 (assembly GCA_001779315.1). Lineage (GTDB taxonomy): Bacteria > Patescibacteriota > Microgenomatia > 2-02-FULL-39-11 > 2-02-FULL-39-11 > GWA2-43-14. The sequence continues at coordinate 7,925 of MFJU01000001.1, forward strand.
ATTGCCGATGACCGTGTAATCCGGTTCGGGTTTCAGATCCAATTGAAATTCTGCCGGCAAGCGTCCCAAACCGTCCACATCTGATTCGTAACGGCGGTCAACACCGGTAATTTCCAGTTTTCTGCTTAAAGCTGAGTAAAAATATTGGATATAAACGGGTATTCCTATGATATACTCTTGGATTAAATATTTTCCAGGTTCCAACTGTTTTTCCTTTAATTGCCGCTTTAAAACCGCTTTATCTTTAGCTAAAAAATAACCCGAACCGCCCCGGGCTCCAAAAGTTTTAACGATAACCGGCCGGTCGACATTATTAGGACTTAAAAAAGTTAGTGGCAATTTCAGACCGGCGCTGTCCAGCATTTTTTTTTGCAATAACCTATTCCCTTCTATTTCTAAAACCTTTTTATTGCCGAAATACTTAAATTTTGTCTGCCGGTTAAAATCCTTGCCCAAATAAGCAACAAACGAACCGTGCGGAATCATGATGACAAATGAATTGGCCAACTTTTTTTCCAAACCGATTAGTTCCCGGTAATTTCCAAGAGTCACCAGTTTATCAATGAACTGGAAATTCCGGTAAAATTGCTCATTTTTATTAATGCAAAAGGCCAGAGTCCGAAAACCTTCATCCTTGGCTCCTTTAAGTATCTGCAGACTGGTGTGGGAAGCCAGTGTGGCGATGCTAAAATTTTTCATAATTCAGATAAATAATCGATTCCCAAAAAATTAAAAATACCGTCTAAATTAGCCAATACTTCTTTTTGGCCGTCCTCGAATAATATTATCGTATGTATAGAAAACATCGGCAATTTCGGCTCATTTTCTGAAATAAATCTCGGTTCAAAAGTAAATCCGCAGTTATCGTTTATAACAAAATCACTTTCGCTGTTTATAAATTCTCGAGCTTTGCTGATGACGCTGTTGATCTTTTCTTCCTCGCCGCTGGCTATTTTTCTCTGTTGATCCTCATTTGGTTCTTTATTAAGAAATGGAATGGAATGGCCGAGATTGGGTTTAGTCATGTCTGTTGTCGAAACGATATAATTATAGTATCCCCCGGTCTTCATTAATTCGCTAGATTGGATGTATAGGTCTTTAAATGAAATTCCTGGCCGGATTTTGCCTGTTAACTGTTTTAAAATTTCCGAACAAAGGCGGTAATGATCTTTTATCCGCGGGTCTTTACCCAGATAAAAAGTGAATCCGAAATCAGCGATCAAAGGAGTATCTTCAAGAAAAAAATACGGTGAGGAAAAAAGATATCCCCAGCCCTGATTATCCAAATAAACATCGGTTTTCGGCCAAAAAGTCTTTTCGCGCAGATTAGAATATTTAGCTCTATCCGGTTGACTTCGCCCGGCAAAAAGGGCAACTGTACCGAATGGCGGAGGTTCATACCAATAACCGTGTACCTGGCCCGATTTTTCCAGGTAAGTATGCCAAATATTGACGAATTTGAATTCAGAAACCTTTTTTTTACTTTTAAAGGCTCTTTGCAGGCTCAACAAGCAGCTTTGGGCAGCCGCTAATCTGGTCTGCCTGACTATCAGGGCTTTATCTTTAAATTTCATTTTAAATTTTTCCAAAGGGATGCCTCCAGGCCTTTTTGGGCGATGTCCTTACGGTAGCGCATGTTTTTGAAATGAATAACATCTTTGCCGATTTGACTGTAAACCAGTTTAATAGCTTCTTCTAAAGTTTCTCCCCGGGCGCAAACTGCCAGCACCCGGCCGCTGCCGGCAGTTATTTTATCAGCCTGTTTTTTGACACCGGCCAGAAAAATGTTTATTAATTTATTCATATTTTCAGGGATATTGATTTCCATGCCGGAAACATATTTTCCCGGATAACCTTTGGCCGTTAAAATTACGCAAACCGCTGAACCCCTCTTCCAGGTTATTTTAAGTTTGCCGACTGCTTTGCGCTGGATTGCCGTTAGGATATCCATTAAATCCGTTTTCAGAAGCTGCATCAAAGGTTGGGTTTCCGGATCGCCGAAACGGCAATTGTATTCCAGGACAAACGGTCCTTTTTCGGTCAGGATCAATCCCGGATAGAGAATGCCCTGATAAGGATTGCCTTCCTTGCCCATCGCCGCGATTGTCGGTGCAATGATCGACTTTTCGATTAACTTAATCATTTCATCTGTTAAAAAAGGAACAGGCGCATAGGCGCCGATGCCGCCGGTATTAGAGCCGCGGTCCCCATCCCTGGCTCTTTTATGGTCCTGTGAAGGCAGGAGAGTCACGAAATCGGTTCCATCCGTCACGGCCATAAATGAAACTTCCTGACCGATCAGACATTCTTCGATTATGACCCGGGCTGCTGCTCTACCGAATAATTTGTTTTTCATCAGCTTAGTCAGAAACTCATTGGCTTTTGCATAGGTTCTGCAGACTGCCACTCCTTTGCCCAAACACTGTCCGTCAGCTTTGATGACCAGAGGATAAAGTTGTTTCCGGGCATAAGCCCTGGCTTTGGACAGACTCTTAAAAACAGAAAATTTGGCAGTCGGGATTGCGTATTTTTTCATCAGTTTTTTTGCGAAAACTTTCGAACCTTCCAGCCGGGCTGCTTTCGCGGAAGGTCCGATGACAGTCAGTTTGTTTTGGCGGAATAGATCAGCCAGACCGGCGATCAACGGAGCTTCGGGACCTACTAATGTCAGATCAATCCGTTTATCTTTGGCAAATTCCAGAATCTGCCTGTATTTATGTATGGGAATATTGACATTGGTGGCCAGGGAAGCCGTACCGGCATTACCCGGCAGACAAAAAAGTTGACTGATCCGCCGGGATTGGGCAAGTTTCCAAACCAAAGCATGTTCCCGACCCCCGGAACCGATGACTAATACTTTCATAATTTCCTAACCTGACGGATATAGACAGACGGCTGCTTCTTTTGCCCGCTTTAAGACAGCTAAATTTTTTTTATCAACCAGGGCTTTTGTTCTCCTCAGGATTTTCAGTTTATTTTTAGTAAATAGTTTTAAGATTTCTATCTGTAATTTATGCTCCAACGGCAATACTTTAGCCTGCAAGGATTCAACGGTCTCGTTTTGACTGATAGTGATTTTGCTGCGTCCGACAATTTCTCCCCGGTCATATTGTTCATTGACCAAATGGCAGGTTGCTTCTGTCCAAAAATCTTTTTTGGTTATTCTTCTGTATAAAATTACCGCTGCATGCACCCGCCTGCCATACATTCCCCTGCCGCCGAAATCGGCTCGCGGCGGATCCAAGGGCCCTGGATGCTGATTGGTTATGCAGCCTTTATATTCACTGATTAAATTTGGAGGCGTCAGCGGCAACCAGCCGAATTGTCCGATAATATCAATATCTCGCTTTTGGCATTCGCAAATCAATTTCGCTCCAAAAGATTGGTGTGTTGCAAAACGCAGCGGATCAACGATTATGACATCCTTTTTCTCCATGCCCAATTTATGTGCTTTTTCGATACCTCCAATTCCCCTTTTACTGGCCACCACTAATGACGGCGACATCTTTAAGATCCTTTTTCGGCAGGCGACAATGACGGCCTCGGCAGTCGAGCCACCACCGGAAATAAATAACGCTAACTTAAGCATGCGTTAGTCCCAGGCAAAAATGGGGAATTTAAAAGCCATTTGTTTAACTTCTTTCCCAATGGTTGCCAATTTTTTATTCTTCCAGACTTCGGCTTTTACCTTCTTAATAAACTGCGCTCTTATTTCTTTCTGCTCGGGTAATCGATAATGTTCCACTTCCGCGATAACTTTGGTAATCCAGCCGGCGATCTTTTTCATCTCGTTCTCTTTTAATCCGCGGGTCGTCACAATCGGCGTCCCCAACCTGACGCCTGAGGGATACATCGGTGGATTCTGGTCATGCGGCACGGTATTGTAATTAACCACAATATTAACCACTTCCAAAGCTTCGGCGACGATGTTACCGATTACTTTATTCGGACGCAGATCCATCACAATCAGATGGCTGTCGGTACCGTCTGTCGTTAATTTAATGCCGCTTTTAATAAGAGTATCAGCCAATACCTTGGCGTTCTTGACTATTTGTTGGGCATATTTTTTAAACTTAGGCGAAGCGGCTTCTTTGAAACAAACGGCCATGGCCGCTGTCACATTGTCATGCGGACCACCCGAAAGTCCCGGAAAAACCGCGCGGTCTATTTTTTTGCCCATTTCGGCATCGCGTATTAATCCTTTATGCGTAACCATCAGAACGGCTCCTCTAGGGCCGCGGATCGTTTTATGCGTTGTAAACATCACCACGTCAGCATACGGTACTGGTGAAGGATAAGCGCCACCGGCAACTAACCCGGCAACATGGGCGATATCAGTTAATAAAATCGCATTAATGCTGTCAGCAATTTGGCGCCATTTTTTCCAATTAAATAATCTTGGGTACGCCGTCGTTCCCACTACCAGCATTTTAGGCTTCTCCTTTTTAGCCAAATCGGAAATTTTATCCATATCCAGCCAGCCGTCAGGTTCAACGTTAAATTGAACAGAATTAAAATATTTGCCGGAAAAAGTAACCCCCGGATGACCATGTGTCAGGTGGCCTCCGCCTGATAATTTTAATCCCATAATTTTGTCTCCAGGATTCAACAAAGCAAAGTAAACCGCCGTATTTGCCGGTGAACCCGAATAAGGCTGGACGTTAACATGAGGAACATCAAACAGTTTTTTGCAGCGCTCGATAGCCAATGTTTCAATTTCATCAATGTATCGATTTCCTTGATAATAACGGTGATACGGATAACCTTCGGAATACTTATTAGTCAGAACCGATCCTAGCGCCTCTAATACAGCTTGAGAGACATAATTTTCTGACGGGATCATTTCCAGCACATCCTTTTGCCGGCGTTCTTCCTGAAGCATATAACTGTATAATTCTTTGTCATATTTGCCGATATTAATATAATTTTTCATAAAATTACCTCCATATTAACTTAATAAATTTAACACCTTACATGAATTTAAGATATCTAGATCATAGTTGAATAACTGAAATGTATCTTAACTTGCTGTATTTTCCAATATATTTTTGCGGAAATTGTGTTTAACAGGTAAAGGATAGCGTCCGGAAAAGCAGGCAGTACAAAGGCTATCTTGTTTTTGGGCGGATGCTTCAATTAAGCCTGAAAGACTTAAATATTTCAGCGAATCCGCTTTAATGAATTCCCTGATTTGGGCGACGCTTTTTTTAGCGGCAATCAAATCATGGCGGTTAGGGGTATCCACGCCAAAATAGCACGGCCAGCGGACCGGCGGCGAACAGATCCTGAGATGAATTTCGCGGGCACCGCTTTTCTTCAGCATTTCGACAATCTTTTTCATGGTCGTTCCCCGGACAATCGAGTCATCAACCAATACTACCCGCTTACCGGCGATAATTTTTGTTAAAACATTAAATTTTATCTGTACCCCCAGCTCCCGGATATGCTGTTCCGGCTGGATAAAAGTCCGGCCGATATAACGGTTCTTAATGAGAACCTCACCGTACGGAATCCCCAATTCGGAAGCAAAACCGATGGCCGCTGAAGTACCGGAATCAGGTATGGCAGCTACTAAATCCGCTTTAATAGGCGCTTCCTTTGCCAGCAGCTGGCCACTTCTGAAGCGGACGCTGTGAACTAGTTGTTGATTCAATAAACTGTCAGGCCTGGCCAGATATACGTATTCAAACAGGCAAAATTTCTTTGAGGCACCGGCAGCTTTAATTTTTCCCAAATTGACAATGCCGTTGCGGTTAATTTCAATCACTTCACCCGGCTCAACTTCTCTTATAAAATCAGCACCGATAGTTTCCAAAGCACAGCTTTCTGATGCCACTACATGGTAACCGTTAAGTTTCCCCAAAACCAGAGGCCGGAATCCCCAGGGATCACGAAAGGCATAAAGCCGCTTTTTGGAACAGGCTACAATTGAATATGCGCCCTTAAATAAAGGAGCAGCGTTGATTATTTTTTCATTCCATTTCTCGCCGGAGGCGTAATAGATGGTATAAGCCAATACCTCCGTGTCACTGGTGGATATTCTTTTGACATTAGTTAATTTTTTAGCTAATTCTTCGGAATTTATAATATTGCCATTATGGGACACGGCGAAAACTTTATGCTTCAACGATAAAATGACGGGTTGGGTATTTTCTTTGGTATTGCCGCCGGTGGTTGAATAACGGTTGTGACCGATGGCGATAAATCCCTTAAGCTTGCTTAGGTTTTGCTCGTTAAAGACGGAAGTGACCAACCCCAGGTTTCTGATGCTTCTCAGCTTAATGCCGTCGGAAACAGCTATGCCGGCACCTTCCTGCCCGCGGTGCTGCAAGGAGTGCAAAGCAAAATAGGCTATTTTGGCGACGTCTTCACCCGGAGCATAAATACCGAAAACTCCGCATTTATCGCGGATAGCATCTTTCGGATCGGAGGATGAAATCATTTTTTACTGATTTATCTTTAAAACTTCTTTTTTCATCTGATTTTGAAAAGTAACTATTTTATTTTTTAAGCGTTTGTTTTGCAACGCCAGCATTTTAACCGCGGCAAGGGAAGCCTGATCTGCTTCCAAGACAGTCAAAGCCGCGATACCCGAGGGCATTCTCAGACTTGAAAGAATATCCAATCCGGCAAAAGCTGCGCTTTTCGGCGGACAATTGATAACCGGATAGACGGTGTGAGCATCGACAAAACCGCCCAAAGCATTACTCCGGCCGGCGACACAGATATAGATTAGAGGTTTCTGTTTTTTTTCATAACTGTCCAGAATTTTCAGTAAATATTCTGGAGTTTTATGGGCCGAAGCGATGTGCACTTTAAAAGGGACCAGGAACTTTTCCAGGTTTCTCGCAATCTCTTTATAGGTTTCCGCATCACGCTCTGAACCGGCAATTATAACTATCATTTGTAGGGAAGGCGAAAATATTTTTCCATATTTTTGTTTATTTCTTCAAGTACCGGATATTTTCTGGCAATAAATTTTTTTCCGGTGATCATCTCAAAAATGGCGATATATCTTCTAGCAGTTTTAACGATTAAATCCTCAGTCATTTTCGGCGGTTCACCGTCTCCGATATATCCCTTGTGAGCATACCAAAGCCGCAAAAATTCTTTGTCAAAATTTTCCGGTTCCTGACCTTCTTTTAATCTTTTAAGGTAAGTCTCCTTTTTCCAAAAACGGCTGGAATCAGGCGTATGGATTTCATCAATCAGCATCAGTTTCCCTTTGTAATCGGCAAATTCATACTTGGTATCGACTAGTATAATGCCGGCACGGCTGCAAATTTTGCTTCCTCTTTCAAATAAGGCCAAAGCCGCCTGCTTCATTTGCTTCCAGTCTTTCGCTTTAATTATCTTTTTAGCCAAAATTTCTTTTTCCGTCAGTTTCCGGTCGTGCTGGCCGTGTTCGGCTTTGGTGGTAGGAGTTATGATCGGATGGGGCAATTTTTGATTTTTCTTCATCCCGTCCGGAAACTTGATGCCGTAGATGATCCTTTCTCCGTTTTCGTAAGCTTTCCAGATAGAAGTTGAGGTTACTCCGCTTAAATATCCCCTGACAACCATTTCCACTGGATAGGCTTGGGCTTCGATGGCGACGGTCACATTGGAATCCGGAAAAGCCAGGGCATGATTTGTCACAATATCTCTGGTTTTGTCAAACCAGAAAGCGGACAACTCATTTAAGACCTGGCCTTTAAACGGTATATAGCCCAATACTCTGTCAAAAGCGGAAATACGGTCGGTGGTGATGAGGATTCTCCGCTGGCCGACCCGGTAGATATCCCTGACTTTACCCTGCTCTTTTGATTTTAAAGAGGGGAGATCGACTTTTTTTAAAACAAATTTTAAAGTTTTTCTTATGGTTTGTTCCGTCAGCATGATATACCTTTTTTAAACTTTTCCCATCTAAAAATCAATAATGAAGATTGCTCTGATAATTTTTAATGAAATAATTAAAGGGTGAATCCAGATTTTTCGCGCACAGGCGGACCCCGCCCCGAAGGGGAAGGGATCCGAGCACGAAAAATTTCGGATGAACCCTTAAATTATCCTTTAATAAAATACCTGACGGCATTTTGAAATATTTTCAGTCCCGGCCCTGTCCGCGGACAGCTCTTTCCTTCACGCCTTAATTTATCCGCCAAATTTGTCCAATGGGGGAGCTGGTGAAAAAACTGGGCCCGTTCCGGATGAGGCATCAGTCCTAGTATTCTTCCTGATTCATCATTTATTCCGGCAATATCCGCCAATGATCCGTTTGGATTGGCCGGTAAATCAGAATAACGGCAAGTTTCTCCCCGGCTATACTTGAGAGCTATCATTCTTCTGCTTTTCAATTTTGCCAAAATTTCCGTTTCCGCATAAAATTTACCTTCTCCATGGGCAATAGGCAATGAAATCTGGCTGATGCCCGATAACCAGGGAGAATCATTTTCAATTCGAAGATCGACCCAGCGCGTCACCAGGCGAGCCTGGCTGTTATGAAGAAGGGCAATTTGCCTTTCTCCGAATTTTGAATTTAAAGCCGGCAAAAGGCCTAAATTTGCTAAGATTTGGAAACCGTTGCAAATGCCGATCACCAACCTATCGCTGTTTACAAATTCCAAAATTTCCTGCCAAAGATGATTCTTAAGTTTATTGGCATAAGCATTTCCGGAACCGCTATCGTCGCCGTAAGAAAAACCGCCGGGAAGACAAAGAATCTGAAAATCGGCAAGACTGACTTTATGGGCTACCAGATCATTGACATGAACAATTACCGCTTTCCCTCCTGCCGTGTCAAAAGCATACTTTGTTTCCGCTTCACTGTTCAGCCCGTATCCTGAAAAGATTAATACTTTTGGTTTCATTTTAATAATCGGCAAATTTTCTGCGGTAGGCAGCCAAAGCAAGGTCTACCGTCGTTTTAATACGGTTATTTTTATAGTTCAGACTGATTATTTTATCTTCAGTGACGACACCGACAGGAGTCGGCCGCTCCCCTTTAAATATATTTTCGAAGATCAGCTTATTTTCGGCCGCAATAGCGACGACAATCCTACCCATGCTTTCTGAAAAAAAGGCAGTTTGGGCTTTGTTGACATTGCCTTTTATCTCGCTTAAATCAGCCTTGACACCGAGTTTACCGGCCATGGCTCCTTTTGCCAGGCCGACAGCCAATCCGCCTTTATTGAGAGGGATGGCCGAAGCGACTATCCTTTTTTGGATCGCTTTATGAAGCAGTCTGTATATTTTCATATTTTCTAATGCATTGACGGACGGCACTGTCTGGCTATCGGTTTCACCCAAAAGATAAAGTAAATCTCCGGGCTTTTTAAAATCGGCGGTGACGGCAGAATAAACGTTGTCAATTATGCCCAGACTGGTAATTAACAAGGTCGGAGGAATCGATATTCTGACTTTTCGTCCATTCTGATCAAATCCCTGGAAATCGTTATATAAACTGTCTTTACCGGAAATAAAAGGAGTTTGGTAAGAAAGAGCATAGTCATGACAGGCTTGGGCCGCGCATTTTAGCTGATACAAACGTTCCGGATCAGAAGGTGAACACCAGCAGAAGTTATCAAGAAGGGCTATCCGTCCGGGATCGGCACCGGCGGCCACTACATTCCTGATGGCGGTATCGATAGAGCAGGCAGCCATCCGGTAGCTGTCAGACTCGCTGAAATCGGGATATAAGCCAAAGGAAGTGATTATACCCCGCTCGGAATCGAGAAGCGGGCGGATGACCGCCGTTTCGCCGTTAAGCCGACCCCGTCCGATAAGAGGTCCGACTACCAAATTGGCCTGGACGATATGGTCATACTGGCTGGAAATAAATTCAAAACCGGTAATTGAGGGATCTTTCAGCAAATCAAGCAAATAATCGGAGTGTTTTCTACCATTTAAATTAAATTTTTTGGACGCTATATTGACAGGCTGTTTTGTTTTTAAAATTTTCCGTGGGTAGCCTTCATGAAGAAAATCAAGGTCAACATCCATAATTGTTTTATTCCGGTATTTGACGACGCATTTTCCTGATGAAGTAAATCTGCCGATAATGGTTGCTTCAACTGCGCGTCTTGTCATCAGTTTATTTAAAATATGCCATTTGGCAGGCGGTACTGCCAGCGTCATCCTTTCCTGTGACTCTGATACCCAGATTTCCCACGGTTCCAAACCGCTGTATTTTAAAGGCACCTTTTCCAGTTCGACCAGACAGCCACCTGACTGCCTGGCCATTTCGGCAACCGAGCAGGATAATCCGCCGGCACCATTATCGGTAATGGAGTGGTAAAGTAACTGGTCCCTGGCTTCCTTGACAAGCGCATCACTGAATTTTTTCTGGATAATCGGATTGCCGATTTGCACGGCCGATACCGGACTGCCGGCATCCATTCCTTCAGATGAAAATGTGGCTCCGTGAATGCCGTCTTTACCGACACGACCACCGACCATGACAATATAGTCTCCCCTCCGGGCTGATTTGGCAGTTGACAGTCTGCCTTTAATTTTTTGGGGAATAATTCCGATCGTGCCGACAAAGACCAACGGTTTCCCGCGGTACCTTTCATTGAAATATAAAAATCCCAGTGGTGTCGGAATACCCGATTGATTGCCTCCGGCATTGACTCCGGCGATAATTCCCTCAAGTATCCTTCTCGATGAAAGCATTTTTTGAGTTAATCCCCGGCCTTTGTAAAGCGGTACGTCGCAATCAGGATCGGCAACACAAAAGCCGTAAAAATTAGCAATTGGCAAGGCACCCAGCCCGAAGCCGATTGTGTCGCGGTTGACGCCAACAATACCGGTTAATGAACCGCCAAACGGATCAAGCGCCGACGGACTGTTATGTGTTTCCACCTTGTGAGTCACCAGGAATTTTGAGTCAAAATGAATGGCCCCGGAGTTATCAGTAAAAACGGAAGCGGCAAATTTTGGCTTTTTTTTTAAAATTTTTTCCGTGGCTCCTTTGATGAAAGTTTTAAATAAACCTTTTTCCAGTTCATCGATTTGACTGCCAAAAATCGTATGCTTGCAGTGTTCAGACCATGTCTGGGCTAATGATTCCAGCTCAATATCGGTCGGTTTTCTGCCAATTTTCCGGAAATACTCTCTGATGGTTTTCATCGACGGCAAATCCAGTGCCAATGGGCCTCTTGGCTTACCCTGAATATCCCTGATGCCGTTTTTACCGATATCGGCTAGTGTTTTATCGGCCACAGCCAAATCCACTTCCAGAACGCTGGATTTTGCTTTAAGATTAACTTTAGGCACGGATAAATCCATCCCCCCGTTCTCTAAATACTCAACCCGGCTTTTAATGCTGATCGTCTCAATTAACGGATTATAAAAATTTTGACTGAGCTTTTTTATTTCGTCCAAAGTCAGCTGACCGTCGATAAAAGTAATCTGCGAAGAATAAATATTTTCACCTTTACTGAATTTCTTTTTCCGGAAATCTTCGATGGCTTCTTTTGCCGTTATGGCAATATTATCCGTCACCCCGGGCATATAGCCAATTTCAAAAGCCCAGCTGAAATAGGCTGGATCGCTTAAATTAACTGTTTGGGTAAGCGGATTAGTCAAAATCGAAGCTATAGCCGTAAGATTCTTCAGAGGGGAGTTTATTTCCAGGCTGTAGACGTCTGCTAAAAAAAGGTTTTTTATTTTACTGCCAAAACCTAATTCCTGAAGTCTTTTTTTCCGAATTTTAGCCCTGGCATCACTAATCTTCGAATAGACTTCTATCCTTGTTATCATCAGCTCATGACTGTTTTAAACAAGCAGCTATAAATTCCCTGAACAAAGGATGGGGAGACAAGGGACGGCTTTTGTATTCCGGATGTCCCTGGACTCCCAGGTAAAACGGGTGCATGGTTTTTGGCAGTTCGATGATTTCGACCAGATTCTCAACGACACTGCGGGCAGATATAATTAAACCGGCTTTTTCAAAATCTTTAATATATTGGTCATTAAATTCATAGCGGTGCCTGTGTCTTTCACCGGTTAATCCTTTGCTTTTATCCAAAAATTGGTCGTATTTTCCATATGCATCCCAGGCAATCGTATCTTTTTTTACTAAAGCCTGCCAGGCACCCAGGCGCATGGTACCGCCGTAAGCTCTTCGTTCCATAAATTCTTTCTGGGCGGGCATGAGGTGAATGACCGGATACGGCGTATCTGCTGAATTTTCCGTAGTATCCGCTTTTGACCAACCCAATATTTCCCTGGCAAAAGCCACCACCGCCAGCTGCATACCGTAGCAAAGTCCCAGATAGGGAATCTTATTTCTTCTGGCAAATCCGGCGGCTGCAATCATGCCCTCAGATCCCCTTTCACCCCAGCCGATTGGCACGATCAGTCCATGGACTGAGGGTATCGCCGGTTCGCCCTGCTGTTCTACCTTCTCGGCATCGATCCATAGCGTTTTGACTTGTGCATCATTGACCCAGGCAGCATGGTCAATTGCATCCATTAAAGCCGCGTATGAATCCCTTAGCTGATACTCACCTGTTTTAAAATATTTGCCGACGATGGCAATGGTGATTTTTTTCTTTTTGGGAGATTTAATTTTTTTGACCAGGCTCTGCCATTCGGAAAGTTCAGGTTCATGGTATTCCAAACCCAATTTCTGGCAGACTTTAGACAAAAAGGACTGTTCATGGAATTGCAGGGGGACTTCGTAAACCGTTTCCGCATCAGGACTGGAGATGATATCCTCGCTTCTTATATTGCAGAAAAGGGAAAATCGGTCGCGGCGTCTTTTATCGAGGGGTTTTTCGCTTCTGGCAATGATGAAATCCGGCTGGATGCCCATGGAATTCAGCGCTCTGACGGACTGCTGAGTCGGTTTGGTTTTCGGTTCACCGAGATGCGGGGGAGTCGGCAAATAACTGACATGGACATGGATGACATCACCTGGATGTTTCAGGGTCAATATTCTTGAAGCCTCATAATAAAAGAGATTTTGGTATTCGCCGACCGTTCCGCCCAACTCAATGATGACAATTTCCGCTTTGTCTTTTTTGCCGGCAAAATTGATGCGCTCTATAATCTCATTGGTGATATGGGGAATGCCCTCAACATCCTCGCCGTTATATTCAAACCTTCTCTCCCGGTCGATCACTTCCTTGTAAATTTGTCCCATAGTTACAAAATTGTAGCGGGACATATTTCTGTCCAAATATTTTTCATAGGTGCCGATGTCCATGTCGGCTTCAGTACCGTCTTCGCAAAGAAAAGGATCTCCGTGCTCAATGGGATTGATGGTACCGGCATCCAGATTAAGATAATTTTCGCATTTGACGTTGGTGACTTTATATCCGGAAGCTTTAAGAAGAAAAGCGATTGAAGCGGAAGCAATGCCTTTGCCAAGCCCTGAAAGCACTCCGCCGGAAATGAAGATATATTTGATCGGCATGTTTTAAGATACCAAAATTCAGCTCAATCTGTCAACAACCACGCATCGCACACCTTCCATACACCTTGCAGCTGATTTACCCTTTACACCTGGAGATATTACTTTTTCCTGGTTGCCAAATAATCCCTGCCTTTACCGACAGTGGAATTAATGGGTATATTTTTTTGGCAAAGAGGACAATCCTTTTCTTCATAAGCCGCCAATTTTACTTCTGCTAAAGAAGTGAATGGAGCTCCGACTGTCTGACCATTGACTTCATCAGGATTACGGTTGACTAAAACGCAAACAGCTACAACTTCTCCGCCTGCCGCTTTGACACTGTCAACAACTTTTTTGACTGACCCGCCGGTAGTTGTAATATCTTCTACAACCAAAATTTTTTTACTCTTGATCAGCTGATCGTATCCACGGGTAAAAATCTGATTTTTTTCAGGCGTTTTTTCAGTATAAAAACCCAGGACTTCCCGTCCGGTCAATTGGCTCAAATGATAGGCTGTCCATTGGGAAAGTATTATGCCCCCCAGAGCCGGTGCCGCCACCGCTTGGATATTTCTATCCTTAAATCTTTCGGCTATCTCACGACAGATGGCTGAGACTTCTCCGGTATGGGGATAGACGGCATCTTTGTTCAAATATGCCTCACCGTGCTTGCCTGAGGTATAAACGATATGGCTTCCGATGATATAGCCTCCGACTTTTTTAAAAATATTCATTAATTCTTCGCCTGTCATACAGAATCCTTTCGAAATTTATTAATTTCATCACGGAGTTTTATGGCTTCCTGACGGGCTTTATCTGCAAAATCGCTTCTGTTTGAGGCAAAGATGATGCCGCGGGATGAATTGATAACGGCATTTAAACCGTTTCCGTCGACTCCAGCTTTGACGGTTTTTTCGACTTGACCGCCTTGAACCCCGATACCGGGAATCAGCAAGGGGAAATTATCACCAACTATATGTCGCACAATCTCAAGTTCACTGGGGTAGGTGGCACCTACCACTAAGGCGCAATTATCATTAGTATTCCAATCTTTAACCACATTTTCAGCCACAATTTGGAACAATTTTTTCCCGTCATATTCTAAATCCTGAAACTCGCCTGCCCCGGGATTGGAAGTGCGGCAAAGGACAAAAATACCTTTGTCTTCATAATCAAGAAATGGTTTAAGGGCTTCCCTTCCCAAATAAGGGTGTACGGTTACAGCATCAGCTTTCAAATATTCGAAAACAAATTTGGCATACCCCAGGTTGGTATTGCCGATATCTGCCCGTTTAGCGTCAATAATTAAGGGTACTTCGGGATATTTTCCCTTCAGATAATCAGAGGTCATTCTTAAAGCTTCAATGCCGGCATGCCCGCGCTCTTCATAAAAGGCAGTGTTGGGTTTATAAGCGCAGATTAAATCATGGGTGGCTTCAATAATTGCCTTGTTGAAGGTTGACTGGGGATGTTCACCCTTCCGTATAAATTCAGGAATTTTAGAAATATCACTGTCTAAACCGACACAAACTAAACTGTTATTCTTAATGGAAATTGCTTTAAGCTTATCCTTGAATCTCATTAATGGGCCGCTCCGACTATTTCAGAAATATTTTTAATTCCGTTTTTTTCCATATACTCCAATAAGTCTTTTTCCAATTCTTGATAGACTTTCATACCTTTAGTATATGTTGCTGTACCAACTCCTATTAAAGAGGCTCCGGCCAGTATCATTTCGACAACGTCCTGCCATTTCTCGATTCCGCCCATGCCCAATATGGGAATCTTGACTGCTTCAAAAATATCATAGACACATCTTACAGCAATAGGTCTTATTCCCGGTCCGGAAACTCCGCCTTTTTTAGCGCCGATGATCGGTTTTCTTTTTTCGATATCGATGACCATCCCCGGACCGACTGTGTTTATGGCAGAAATGCCGTCAGCCCCTTCGGCTTCACATTCCTTGGCAATATCGGCTATATCAGTCACATTCGGCGATAATTTTGCCAGAACAGGGATTTTTCCGGAAACTTTCTTAACAACCTTAACGACTTTGCCGGCACCGCCCTTTTCCATACCCAAAGACCTGCCCAGTTCATCTTCTGTATTGGGACAGGACAAATTAAGTTCAATAAATTCCGGTTTCAGAGGAACTATTTTTTCAACTAATACCACAAATTCCTTTAGTCTGGTCGAAAAAAGACTAACTAGAATGACTGATTTACCTTTATGCTCATTAATAAATTCGGCAATTTCCCGGGAGCCTTTTTCAATTCCGGCATTTCTCAGACCTACGGAATTGAGAAGTCCGTGTTCATACTTCCAAAGACGGGGTAACGGATTGCCTTCGCGTTTTTCAAAAGTAAGGGATTTTAAAGTTACTCCTCCAACACCTGCTTCAATCGCCCGTTTATGTTCAGGAATTTCGGTAATGATCCCGGAAGGCAAAATAAAGGGATTTTTAAATTTGACACCGCAGAATTCTAACGATAAATCAGCCATTCTTTGAATAATTTGTATCACAGTAAACAAACTAGCGCAATGGTCTCATCCCTCTGTGTTATTATACTTTAGATGAAATACCGGCTGGAAAAGGATTCGCTGGGAACAGTCAGCATTCCGAAAGATGCCTATTACGGTGCCCAGACACAAAGGGCTCTCGTTAATTTCCCTATCTCCGGCCTTTTGCCCGATCCTGTTTATGTCAAAGCGACTGTTCTGATCAAAAAAGCCGCTGTCAAAACCAATTATCGGTTAAAACTTCTAGAGAGGGATATTTATCAGGCCATCAATTTTGCCTGCGATGAAATTCTGAGAGGTAAATATATATACCAATTTGTAGTTGATCCCTTCCAGGCCGGCGCCGGTACTTCACACAACATGAATGTCAATGAGGTCATCGCCAATTTAGCTAATGAAAAATTAGGCTTCGCCAAAGGCACATATACTAAAGTTCATCCCAACAATCATGTCAACATGGCCCAATCGACCAATGATGTTATTCCGGCAGCTGCCAGAATCAGCCTATTACTTCTATGGCCGGATTTTTCCGCTGCGCTGGTAAAAACCATTAATACTTTTCAAAAGAAGGCTAAAGATTTTTCCAAAATATTTAAAGCCGGACGGACTCATCTGATGGATGCTCTGCCGGTTACACTAGGGGGCGAATTCGAAGCATATGCTCTGGCTTTGAAAAATGACCATGATCGTTTGAAAAAATGCAGAGAAAATCTTTTGATTCTGGGATTGGGCGGTACGGCCGTCGGAACAGGAGTCAACAGCCATCCGCAATTTACGAATATTGCTGTAAAAGAGCTTGAGCAATTGACTGGTTTAAAATTAAAAACCTCATCAAATCTTCAGGAATCAATGCAGAATGTTTCTGATTTCCTGGATTTTTCCGGATGTCTTAGAATTTTAAGCCAAAACCTGATCAGGATCGGCAATGATCTGAGATTAATGTCTTCAGGACCAGGCACGGGTTTGGCCGAACTGACTATTCCCGAAGTCCAGGCTGGTTCATCGATCATGCCCGGCAAAGTCAATCCCTCAATAATTGAAATGCTGACTATGACGGCTTTCCAGGTGATCGGCTCTGATCAGATAATTCTGTTGGCCTCAATGCATGGGCAACTTGAGCTTAATGTTTTTATGCCGGTAATTATCCACAATTTGACCAACCAAATCAGATATTTAACCCGAAGCTTAACAGTTTTTCATGATAAATATTTAAGACTGGTAAAAGCCGATGAGACAATGTGCCGCTTCTGGCTGGACAGATCAGCCGGTTTAGCAGCTGCCCTTAATCCATATCTCGGCTACGAAAAAGCAGCTTCCCTCTACCGGGAGTCACTCATAACAGGTATTCCTATTAAAGAACTGGTCGTTAAACAGGGTTTAATGACTGCCTCAGAAGCGGCCGAAAATTTCAATATAAAAAAACTTATCAATCCCAATCTTTCGGCAAAGCGCTATGTTGGACAAAGAAAGTCTTAAACTCCATAAAAAGTTAGGCGGTAAGCTGGAGATAAAAGTAAAACAGCATCTGTCCTCCAAACGCCAGTTATCCCTTCTCTACACCCCGGGAGTGGCCGGTAGCGTTAAGGCCATCAATCAGTATAAATCAATGGCCTATCAGTTATCGCTAAAGAAAAACACGGTAGCTGTAATAACCGATGCTACGGCCGTTTTGGGATTAGGCAAAGTCAGTCCGGAAGCGGCTTTGCCGGTCATGGAAGGCAAGTGCCTCTTGTTTAAGGAATTGGCCGGGATTGATGCCTTTCCCTTATGCTTGAAAACCAATAACTGGCAGGAGACGATGGTTGTCATCAGGAGTTTAGCTCCGACTTTTGCCGCTATCAATCTGGAAGATATCGCCGCCCCCGACTGCTTTAAGATTGAAGAAAATCTGCAGGATTTGGGTATACCGGTCGTTCATGATGACCAGCATGCGACAGCCATCGCTGTTTTGGCAGGATTATTTAATGCAGTCAAGATTGTCGGGAAAAATCTAAAAAAATGCCGGCTTATTGTCTGCGGAGCAGGCGCAGCCGGCACTGCTGTTATTAAACTTTTACATTATTACGGCAACCAAAATCTTATAGCGGTTGATAGCAATGGAATTATCGGCAAACACCGTCGATTTCCGGATGAATATAAAAAAGAGCTGGCTGAAATTACCAATCCGGACAACAACAGGGGTAATTTGGCGCAGGCTGTGCGGGAAAGCGATATCCTCATTGGAGTCTCCAAAAAAAATCTTTTTCAAAGGGAGATGATCAGATCAATGAATCGGCAGGCTATAGTTTTTGCCTTAGCCAATCCTGATCCGGAGATAAGCAGGGTTGATGCGCTAAAAGCCGGAGCTACCGTCTATGCCTCAGGCTCAAGCATTGACCGGAATCAAATCAATAATGCCCTGGTCTTTCCCGGACTTTTCCGGGGGTTAATTGACAGCCACAGGAAAAAAATAACATCCCAGCTTAAAATCAAAACTGCCCATGCCATTGCTTCTCTGATAACAAGACCAACCTCAAAAAAATTCATGCCTTCTGTTTTGGATAAAAAGGTGGTAAGAAGAGTTGCTGAAGCTATACTATAACGGGTAATGGTAATGCTTCTTTTCTCTCCCAATCCCCTGTTTCTTCAGCCAGTAGCCGCATCCCGGAGCAGCTACGGATATCATCTAATCCTAAGATAAACTGCATGACTCTTTCATTACCAATTCCGTAACCCGCATGAGGGTCTGTCTTTTCCTTATAAATAATATCCAAATACCATCTAAAATCGTCGATGGCTGTTTCAGGAGGTAATTTCGTTCTTTCACAATAAATTCTAAACATTTCTGAACTTAATAACCGGTCTTCAAGCTGTTTACCTCGATGTTCTCTGACAGACGCTCCGGTTGCCTCACCGGCAATAGGAAGTATCAAATCAGCTGAGAGCACAACGCGCGGATCAATTTCAGAAACTTTCATATTAAAAAATTTTATCTCTTTGGGATATCTCATGATAAAAACCGGTAAATTACTTTTAACAACTTTTTCTCCTGATTCTTCCTGTTTTTTGTTGTTTAATAGTTTAATTACAGCTTGTTCATGTTCCGCTTTTAAGTCGTCACCCCACTTAAGATTTGAGAAACCATTTTCTCGAAGAAGTATTAATGCATCTTCGTACGTAATTCTGTAATAGGGATTTTCGATAGTCTCTCGAAGTTGTTTTAAATCTCTCCCGTACAACATTGAAAGGGTATCACCATGTTGTTCAACTGCGACACGAATCATAGTTTTTGTCGATGCTTCAATATGCTGCAAAAGTGCCTCAAACATTTTTCCTTCATCATAATTATCTCTAGTCATTCCATCGACCATAGTTGACCCGAATTCTTCTTCTGTCAGTCGAAATTGACGCAAATGTCGGTTGTCTTCCGTCTCTTCATCTCTGCCGCTATGAATAATCGTATAAACCCCGTGCCGATGCACTTGAAGTGCTTGTTCCAATGCTAATTGTCCGGTTTGTGTGATGAATAATTGTACGCCGGCCCTGCTCATAACCTTAAAAAGTGTATCAACATTTTCACAGGAGCCAGTAACTCCTACAATTTCCGGAACCGTAATATATTGAAGGCCAATTTGTCCATAATGTCCTGAGACTGCCTTTTGTATACTTGCCTCCAGTTGGGAAAGCGCTTTTATATGTTCCTTTGTCTGTATTTCTTTATTACCTTCGTTTGTCTTTATTGTAAATATCCCTCTTTCTTTTACCAGTCGTTGTACGGCTTTTTCTGAAATCTCGTCTTCAGAGACTGCTTCAAAAGAAGGAATGCTTTCTAATGTTTTTTCAATATATTCTTGGGCTTTTGTAGAATCATACATTACATCCTGATAAAAAACCCCCAGATGATATAGCGTCCATATTTTCAATCGTTGCAGTCTCCGATCGTCCGGATTTCTAACCAAAGAATCATTTAGGTCCGTTAGGGCTTTTTGCAGAAATTCTTCAGTTTCGTTTGCTATGGTTTTGTCATAAAGTTGAGCTAAACCTATTCTTAATGAGCATTCTGCTTCTTTGGTTTGCAGACTCTGAATAAATGACTCGTGTTCTTCACCCTGAAGATAAACATCCGCTAGAGTACGGGCCAAACCATAAGCTTTATGAGCTGTTAAAAAATAGTTAATCGGATCACCATCACCTATCCTTCCTCTTAAAAGGGCAAATATACCAAAATTGGCTGCATGATAACAATCTCTAGGAGACCGTTCTCTGCCGTTAGCAATTTCTGTTAAATACGATCCGAAACGCGACATACCCTCATCAAGAATATTGAAAGGGACATCCTCAGAAGTTACTTCATTTAATAAACCATTTGCATCGATGATAAGACCCCAGTCTGTTAATTGTGCAATAACTTGGCCATTATGCATTATTGTTCCTATATCCTGAAGGTGTAATGAATCTTCTCCGAATAAATTTCGATTCTCATGCACTTCATGTGGAGGATTAGTGGGATACGCTCCCGAGTTGATTTGTTGACTGATAATATCTAATACCTGAGCAGGTTTTGTTCGGTCATAACGGGATGGAATATCCGGCATCCACATAACCTGGGGAATCAAAAAATCATTTTTGTATGTTTGGATGGCTACATCAATGACTTCTTTTAAACCGTGTTCTGAAGAATATTCAGGAAGACTGTTATTTTCCGGAGGGTTGAGAAAATAATCTGCCAATTCTCTGAGATAAAATCTGTTTATTGAAGGTGTATTAGGATAATTCTTAGATTCTACTGTAATTTTACGTCTCTCAATCCTGAGTAACGCATCCAAAACAACCCGCGATTTAGTTTCCCATGTTCCTCTAAAATCTAAATCAGCTTCTAATCTTATGACATCTTCCAAAGTAACTGATAAATTTTTTAGGGGTAAATATGTGTCAAATAACAACCCAGCCTGCTGCATTCTTAAATATCTGCCGGCAAAATTAGGCGGTAACAATTCGGGGCGAATTGAGGGAGGTCCGGTTATTCCTGTCTGTTGATCATAGTTTGTTAGTTGTTCTTCGATAAAAGCTGTTTTACGAGCCTCTATTTGATCAGCTGCAACCTCATAACTTGACATATTACCCTAATATTTTATACCCATAAGAAGACATTTCAAAATATTGTCAAAATCCGCTATATTATTTTTCGGCCGAAGCCTGGCCGGACGAGGATTTTGCCATTTTCAAAAACGGTTTGGCCTCTGATGACTGTTCTAACTATTTTGCCTGAAACAATCCAACCGGCAAAAGGCGACCAACCGCATTTGGTGAATAAGTTTTTGTTTTCGATTTTATATTCCTCTTCTGTTTCCGCTTCGATATATGTATCTATACCTTGATTAATTCCGAAAACTTTCCGCGGGCCTTCATTTGTCAGCCTAATTATTTCTTTAACTGATATTCTGTTTTCGGTAAGCGCAGTTAATAAAAGAGGCAACAGAGTTTCCAAGCCGGGGACGCCATTCGGCGGTTTGGCCGATTTTTTTTCTTCGAGAGTATGCGGTGCATGGTCGGTTGAGATGCAGTCAATATCTGAAAGATGGGCCCAGAGAAAATCCTGGTCAGCTTGCATTGCCAGCGGCGGCTTCATCATCGCCAAGGTACCCATTTTTTGATAATCTTTATCGGTTAAAAATAAATAGTTGGGTGTTGTATCGCAGGTAACAGGAACTTTATTCTTTTTAGCTTCAATTATTTTTTCCAAATCTGACTTGGTGGAAACATGGGTAATATGGAGTTTTTTGCCAAATTTCGCTGCTAATTCAAGCGCCAAATCAACTTTATCCCCTTCCGCATGGACAATAATTATTTTTTGTTTTGGCCAGGCAGAAAAAATATTTTCCAGTATTTCCTCATTTTCTACCTTAAATTGGCCGGTTGAGACATTAAGATAGATTTTCAGACCGGCAACCAGGGGTGCTGCTTTGGCAAACTCTTCTGCATTCCTGCCATCCGAACCGAAATAAAAAGCGTAGTCCACTACAGCTTTTTTTCGGGCTGCAACGATTTTTTCCGCAAGCCTCGCGACAGTGAAAACCGGACGCAGATTATTGGGCATATCGCAAACTGCGGTAATGCCTCCGGCTGCCGCAGCAGAGGTTCCAGTCAGGAAATCTTCCTTGTGTTGTTCTTCAAAATCGCGCAGATGTACATGGACATCGATAAGCCCCGGCAACCGAAGTAGTGAACTCATGGATTTAAGATCACATCAAGAAGAGCCATACGGACAGCCAGACCGTTCTTCAGTTGATCTTTCAGATAGAGTGAACGGGGATCATCATCCAATTCATGACTAATCTCGTTGGCGGCAATCGGTAAAGGATGCATGATGATGACTTCCTTTTTTGCCCGGGTAAGCAGACTTTTATCCAGCCTGTAAAAGCTTTTTAGCTTTTCATATTCAGCGGGATTTTCAAAACGTTCTTTCTGCACTCTTGTCATATAAATAACATCAGAGACGGAAATGGTCTCGGATAGTTTACTTGTTTCGAAAACGGAAGAGGATTTTTTGATTTTGACAGTAATCTCATAAGGCATGGCCAGCATTTCAGGCGAAACCAAATTAAAATTTATTTTTTTATCAGTTTTCAAAAGCAGTTTGGCTAAAGAATGGACTGTCCGGCCGAACTTAAGATCACCGGCCAGGGTAACCGTCAGTTCTTTTTTGTCAGGAAAACGCCTGACAATGGTATAAACATCCAGAAGAGCCTGGGTCGGATGCTCGCCCGGCCCGTCTCCGGCATTGACTACCGGCACCGCTGAAACTTGAGTGGCTTTGGTAGGATAACCAACCTCGGGATGCCTGATGATCAGGCAATCGGCATAAGTTGAAAAAACCCTGACGGTATGCTCGAATGATTCGCCTTTTTCTACCGAAGTATTTTTCATGCCGTTTAAGGGAATGATGCCTCCGCCCAACCTCTGCATGGCTGTAATAAATGAGGAAAAGGTCCTGGTTGACGGCTCGAAAAACAAAAAGGCGCCTATTTTGCCTTTTAATGAGTCATCTCCCCCTTTTTCTACGGTCAGTTTTTTCATCCTGTCTGTCTTTTGAAAAATAAGCGCAAGGTCGGAAGCCTCAAGTGAATCGACTGTAGTTAAATCCTGTCCGAAAAGACTGTTTTTCATAATTTTTCCGTTTTGTCCTTGGGTTGAATGGTCGCCAGGTATTCACACCAGGATTTAACTTTCAGGTCTTCCGGTTTCAGTTTATAAAGGGAATTAATGAATAAATTAGCGGTTGATACTTTTGTAAAAAGCGGGATATTAGTATCAACTGTGGCTCTTCTGATTTGATAACCGTCAGTCAGTTCCAAAGACATTTCCTTTACTCCCAAATCATCGCGGTCGCTTAAATTAAAAACCAAACTTACCTGTTTACTCTTGATGACATCAATGACATTCGGCCGTTTTTTTTCATGGACTTTATATACCTGTTTGACTTTTAGGCGGTTGAGCTTGAGAAAGGCGGCCGTATTATTGGTAGCAAAAAGAGCAAATCCCATTTTGGCCAAAACCCGGCAACCCTGCAGCATTTTTTGCTTATATTCCATACCGCCTAAAGATACCAAAGCCGCTTTTTTATCAAAGCTGGCTCCTGTAGACAGTATAGCTTTAAGATAGGCTTCATTCAAACTGTCACCAAAGCAGGCCACTTCCCCGGTCGAAGCCATTTCCACCCGCAGGACCGGATCGACCCGCCTGAGCCTGGTAAAGGAAAAATGGGCTGCCTTGACGCCGGTATATCTCGGCCTTTTGATTTTAACCTGTTTGACGTTGTCCCCCAATAAAACCTTAGTGGCAATTTCGATGAAATTTATCCCCAGGACTTTGGATACAAAAGGGAAAGTGCGGGATGCTCTCAAATTGCCTTCAATTACCAATACTTCAGGAATGGCCCGGCCGTCTTCATTGACCAGAAACTGGATATTGAAAGGTCCGTTGATAGGCAGAGCTTTGACGATATTGACAGTGTTTTCCTTAATCATTTCGACTGCTTCATCCCCGAGTGAAAAAGAGGGCAAAACCAGAGTCGCATCTCCTGAATGGACGCCGGCATGCTCTACGTGTTCGGATATGGCCCAGACGACGATTTTCCCTTTACAGGCTACACCGTCAAAATCAACTTCTTTGGCTCCCCGGATAAACTTAGACATAACCAGCGGATACTCTGAGGAGACAATACTGTCTGAGGTTGCCAAATATCGGCTAAGCAATTCTTCCGAATAGGCTACATACATGGCCCGCCCGGACAGAACATAGGAAGGTCTGATAAGGACTGGATAGCCTATTTTTTTGGCGAATTCCAAAGCTTCCTTTTTGCTTTTAAGTCTTTTCCAGAGAGGCTGGATAATTTTCAGGCTGTCCAGAAGTGCGGAAAATTTTTCCCGGTCCTCGACGCGGTCTATCACCTCCGGATTACTTCCCAGGAATCGAACTGTGCTTTCTGCTAATTTAGCAGTTAAGGAATTGGGAATTTGACCGCCGACGGAAACTACCAAAGGACATTTTTCCAGATCACTAATATCCAGAATCCTTTCGCGGGTCAGTTCCTCAAAATAAAGCTTGTCCAGTATGTCATAATCCGTTGAGACTGTTTCCGGGTTGCAGTTGATCATTATCGGCGAATATCCGTTTTTTTTAGCAGTTATAGCGCAATTGACAGCACACCAGTCAAATTCGACGGAGGAGCCGATCTGGTAAGGTCCCCCTCCTATAATGGCAATCTGTTTCGGTAAATTAAATCTGATATCATGTTTCTGGCGGTGATATGATAAATAAAGGTAATTTGTTTTCGCCGGAAATTCCCCGGCCAGGGTATCAATCTGGCAGACTTTCGGTAAAATATTATGCCGTTTCCTTAAATTACGTATTTCGCTGTCGGCAACTGAATAGATTTCTCCTATCTGCACATCGGAAAAACCCAATTTTTTAGCCTTTAACAAAGTTGTTTCCGTTGGTTTTCCGTCAGAACTTTCACTGATCATATTTTTGTAAAAGTTGACGATATTTTCAATCCGGTCCAAAAACCAGTAATCAATGCCTGTTTCTTTGTAAATGTCTTTTTTGGACTGACCGTTAAATAAATTATAGGCAATGTTATAAGGCCTGTCAGGAGAAGCTTTCAGGGGACGGAGCTTACCTTTATCAAAATCATCGGAAATAATTCCCTCAAAATCCAAATCCAAAGATCTGACGGCTTTTTGCAGGGCTTCTTCAAAACTGCGGCCGATGGCCATGACTTCGCCGACACTCTGCATTTCACTGCCCAATGTTTCATCCTGGTTTTTAAATTTCAGAAAATCCCAGCGGGGAATTTTAACCACCACATAATCCAGAGCTGGCTCAAAAAAGGCGCTGGTAGCCTGTGTTACCTGGTTTCTCAGATCCGAAAGCCGGTAACCTAAGGCCAGCTTAGCGGCAATATAAGCCAGGGGATAGCCTGTTGCTTTGGAAGCCAAGGCTGATGAACGGGAAAGCCGGGCATTAACTTCGATGATGCGGTAATCACCGTCAATGGGTGAAAGAGCATACTGGATATTGCATTCGCCGACTATAGGCAAATTTTTAACGACCTTGATGGCAATTTCCCTTAAGCGGTGATACTCGCTATTTGTTAAAGTTTGGGAAGGGGCAACCACAATTGATTCACCGGTATGGATACCCATCGGATCGAAATTTTCCATATTGCAGACGGTAATACAATTGTCTTTTGAGTCACGGACGACCTCATATTCAATTTCTTTCCAATGTTCGAGATATTCCTCAATTAAAATTTGCGGCGTCTGTGTTAATGCTTTCTGGCTGATACTGATTAAATCTTGTGAGTTTCGGGCAACACCTGAACCCAAACCGCCTAAAGAAAAACCTGCTCTGACAATGACAGGGTACTTTATTTTTCCGGAAAGGTCATTGACTTGGGAAAGTTTGCGGCAGAGAGTGCTTTGAGGAACTTTTAAGCCTAAATTTTCAATTGTTTGGCGAAAAAGCAGACGGTCTTCGGTATTACGGATAGCCGAAAGCGGTGTGCCCAATATCTCAACCCGGTATTTTTTAAAAATATTTTTGCGGGCCAGTGCCAGTCCGCAATTTAGGGCAGTCTGTCCGCCGAATCCCAATAAAATTCCGTCAGGTCTTTCCTTTTGGATGACTTTTTCCGCAAAGTATGGGGTGACCGGTAAAAAATAAACTCTGCTGACCAGCTCGTGCGAGGTTTGGATGGTGGCAATATTGGGATTGATGAGGACAACTTCGATGCCTTCTTCTTTCAATGCTTTGGCCGCCTGGGAGCCGGAGTAATCAAATTCACCGGCTTCTCCTATTTTGAGAGCGCCTGAGCCCAGAAGCAATACCTTCTTGATTTTCAAATTGTTAGCCACTGCCTCACTTTTTCAAAATAATAATCAAAAAACCATTCCGTGTCAGTCGGACCGGGATTGGCCTCCGGGTGGAATTGCACGCAAAAAAAAGGCAAATTTTTATGCCTTATGCCTTCGTTGGTACCGTCATTAAGATTGACAAACCAGACTTGCCAGTCGGCAGGGATGGTTTTCTCGACTACCGAGTAGCCGTGGTTTTGCGAAGTGATAAAGCTTTTTGAGCTTTCAACTTCCATAACCGGCTGGTTCTGCCCCCGATGCCCGTATTTTAATTTGAAAATTTCAGCTCCGGCCGCCAGAGCCATAACCTGATGTCCGAGGCAAATGCCGAAAGTGGGAATTTTTCGGGAGAAAGCCTGTTTTATTGTTTCGATTGTCTCAGGCATTTTCCTGGCATCTCCAGGTCCGTTGCTGATAAAGACCGTATCGAAAAGAGGAGACTTTTTATCCAGGAATGGATTATAGTTCCAGGGAACTCTGATAACAGTCGTATTATATTTCAGCATCAGTCTAATTTGGTTTTCCTTAAGACCGCAGTCGATAAACAGGACTTTTATTTTGCCGTTTCCGTAAATTTGTTGTTTTGCCGTACTGACAAAAGGCACAAGATTCTCTCTGTTGATATCTATAAAAAACCCCGATTTTATCGGGGTTTGTGAAAAAGTAATTATGCCTTTCATCACTCCTTTATCGCGGAGTGTTTTAGTTAAAGAGCGGGTATCAATACCGGACAGACAGGGTATTTTGTACTTTACCAGCCAATCTTTTAATGTTTGCCCGGCTTCGTAATGGGTTCTATTATCAACATATTCTGACACAATTAAGCCGCGGATTTGGATTCTGTCCGATTCAAATTTTTCCGTCAGGTTGTTTGCCTTAGTTTCTTTGGGAACTCCGTAATTGCCGATTAAAGGATATGTTTGGACCAGGATCTGACCGTAATAGGAAGGGTCTGTCAAGCCTTCGGGATAACCGACCATGCCGGTTGAGAAAACTACTTCCCCGGCAACTTCGGTACTTGAGCCAATCGAATCGCCCTCTAAAATCTGTCCATTCTCAAGCTTCAGGTAACCTTTCTCTGCCATAATATATCTTATTGATTCAGCGGTCTGCCCGATCTCTTGCGGTGCAGCACTTTCAAGGCCAGGGTTGCTCGGCGGAATGCACCTTGAGCTTCCAGCAGATTTTTATCTTCCCCTCCTGCCGTGAGTGCTTCTTCAGCTCTTTTTTTAGCCTCGATTACTTCCTGTTCGTTAATTTCATCAGCATTGTAGGCGCTGGTGACTAAAATAACGGTTTTGTTTTTGGCAACCTCGAGATAGCCGCTTCCGATGGCCAGAAAAAATTCTTCATTCTCCCCGATAACTTTGACTTCGCCTTCAGCTAGATTGGTAAACAGAGGTACGTGTCCCGCAAGTATCCCCAGTTGGCCGTCTGCTGCCGGCACGGTGACCATTCTGACTTGGTTTGCAAAAGCAATTTTTTCAGGGGTAATGATTTCCAATTGAAAGGTTTTCATATCACTTCATCGATTGAGCCGACCATATAGAAAGCCTGTTCACTTTTACCGTCATGGACTCCTTCTATAATTTCTTTGAAACCGCGGACTGTTTCTTCCAAGGGTACATACTTGCCCTCACGCGCCGTAAAAGCTTCCGCCACAAACATCGGCTGGGAAAAGAATCTCTGGATTTTGCGGGCGCGGGCAACGATGAGTTTATCTTCATCGGAAAGTTCTTCCATGCCTAAAATAGCGATGATGTCCTGCAAATCCTTGTATCTTTGCAGAATTTTTTGCACGGCGCGGGCGACTGCATAATGTTCCTCGCCGACAATATCCCCTGTCAGAATACGCGATCGGGAAGCCAAAGGATCAACTGCCGGATAGATGGCCTGTTCGGCAATCGAACGCTCCAAAGATATGGAAGCGTCCAAATGGGCAAAGGTGGCCACCGGCGCCGGATCAGTATAATCATCCGCCGGGACATAAACTGCCTGGACTGAGGTAATCGACCCTTTTTGGGTAGAAGTAATCCTTTCCTGCAAAGCACTCATCTCCGAGGCCAGGGTCGGTTGGTAACCGACAGCAGAGGGAATTCTGCCTAAAAGCGCTGAAACCTCGCTGCCGGCCTGGGCAAAACGGAAAATATTGTCAATAAAGAGCAAAACGTTTTGGCCTTCCTCATCCCGGAAATATTCTGCCATGGTCAGTCCTGTCAAAGCCACCCGCAATCTGGCACCGGGCGGTTCATTCATCTGGCCGAAAACCAAGGCTGTCTGATTGATAACTCCTGATTCTTTCATCTCCAGCCATAAATCGTTGCCTTCACGCGTCCTCTCCCCGACACCGGTGAAAACGGAGACACCTTTATGGACTGTAGCCACATTTCTGATCAGTTCCTGAATCAGAACGGTTTTGCCCACTCCGGCACCGCCGAAAATGGCGACCTTGCCGCCTTTGACAAAAGGAGCAATCAGATCAATGACTTTAATGCCCGTTTCCAGAATTTGCGCTTCAACTTCCTGGGCTTTTAGAGATGGTGCCAGCCTATGGATGGGATAAAACTTTTTAGCGGTAACATTGGGCCTTTCATCAATAACCTGCCCAATAACATTGAAAATTCTGCCCAGGGTTTCCTGGCCGACCGGTACCATGATCGGTTTTTGGCTATTTTTAACTGCTTGCCCTCTTTTAAATCCGTCTGTGGGGCCCAGTGCAATTGCCCTGACACGGCCCTGTCCCAGATGAGCTGCAACTTCCAAAACCAATTCGCGATCTTTGTCAGTTTCGTGTTTCACTTTAAGAGCATTGTATAATTCCGGTAAACTTTCGGCCGGAAACTGGACATCGACAACTGCTCCGATTATTGAAATTATTTTTCCTTCAGCCATAGCTACTCCACTGCCATCCTGGCCGTCACTATATCGGCAATTTCATAAGTTATTTTTTCCTGGCGGGCCTTATTGTACTGCAGAGTCAAATCATCCATCAAATCCAAAGCGGCATCAGTGGCATTTTTCATGGCAATCATCCGGGCGGAATGTTCCGAAGCTTCCGCTTCAAAAATGGCGCTTCTTATCTGGTTTTCCAGATAATGCGGCAGCAGTGAGTTCATAACCGTATTCGGATCAGGCTCGATTAAAAATTCCCGTACATCCGGAACTTGGCCCTCCCCGACTTCTTCAAAAGTCGTAATCGGCAGGATTAGTCTGTGTAAAGGCTCCTGTTTTAAGGCAGTTAAAAAATTGCTGTAAATAATATGGACCTCGCTGTAGATACCTGACATAAAACCGTCTACGACGAGTTTGGCCACCGCCGGTACGTTTGAGGCAAACGGTAAATTCTGGGAAAAATCAGCTGTCAGTTTCCTGCCCCATTTAACCACGAAACTTTCCCCTTTTTTACCGATAGTCACAAATTCCGCTTTTTCCTCATTTTTAAGCCAGTTGGCCATATGACGGAAAAGATTGGTATTGAGTCCTCCCAGAAGTCCTTTGTTCGTGGAAATCAGAATATAAAGCTTGCTGCCGGAAGATTCACCTTTTTTCAGCAGGTTATGAGCTTCAGGATCCACTCTGCCGGCTAAATTCCTGACAGCCGCATAAATTTTATCGGCATACGGTTTGCCGGCCAGCGCTTTGTCCTGGGCTTTTTTCATTTTCGAGGCCGCTACCATCTGCATGGCACGGGTGATTTGCGAAATATTTTGGGCGCTTTTGATGCGCCTCCTGATAATTTTTATATTAGCCATTAAAGATTTTTTTAAAACTGTCCAGGAGTTTATTTAATTTACCTGCAGTCTCATCGCTGATTTTTTCTTCGGTTCTGATTTTTTTCAGGATATCCTTATGCTGGCCATTGATATAATCCAGATAGGCAAGTTCAAAATCGGCGATTTTGACTGTCTCAATATCATCCAGATAACCGTTGGTCCCTGCGTAAAATAAAACCACCTGCTCCTCGACACTCATGGGTTTGAACTGGCCCTGTTTTAGAAGCTCAATCATTCTGGCTCCGCGTTCGATCTGTTTTTTGGTTTTTTCATCCAGGTCTGTGGCAAATTGGGCAAAAGCGGCCATGTCGCGGTACTGGGCTAAATCCAGTCTTAATCTGCCGGCTACCTGCTTTATGGCCTTAATTTGGGCTGCTGCCCCGACTCTGGAAACTGACAATCCGACATTAATGGCCGGTCTGATACCGGCATAAAAAAGGTCAGATTCGAAATAAATCTGACCGTCGGTGATGGAAATGACATTGGTCGGAATGTAGGCCGACATGTCTCCGGCCTGGGTTTCAATGATGGGAAGTGCCGTCAGAGAACCTCCGCCGTATTTTTCCGACAGGCGGGCGCTTCTTTCCAAAAGCCTGGAATGGAGGTAGAAAATGTCGCCCGGATAGGCTTCACGTCCTGAAGGCCTTCTTAAAATAAGCGATATCTGCCGGTAAGCCCAGGCATGCTTGGTTAAATCGTCATAGACAACCAGGGCATCTTTGCCCTTATCCATGAAATATTCACCGATAGCTGTACCCGTGTATGGCGCGATATACTGCATGGAAGCAGGATCAGAAGCGTTGGCCGCCACAATAATCGTGTGTTCCAAAGCGCCGTTGCGGCTGAATAAATCAATTATTTGCGCAATTCTGGAGGCTTTCTGACCGATGGCTACATAAATACAAACTACATTCTTGCCTTTTTGGTTAATGATCGTATCCAGAGTGACCGCTGTTTTTCCGGTACCCCGGTCGCCGATAATAAGTTCCCTTTGTCCCCGACCGATAGGAATCATGCTGTCAATCGCTTTGATGCCGGTCTGAAGCGGAGTTGAGACAGGCTGGCGTTTGACCACACCCGGAGCCATTTTTTCTATCGGATAATATTTGTCAATTTTGACGGGACCTTTTCCATCCAGGGAATTACCTAAAGGATCGATTACCCTGCCTATTAAATCCTCGCCTGCGCCTATTGATAACAGCCGGTCGATGCCTCTGACTATATCGCCTTCTTTGATATCCAGATAATCTCCTAAAATAACTACACCTACCTGTTTTTCTTCCAGATTAATGGCCACACCCAAAACACCGTTGGCAAATTCCACCATTTCCGAATATGAGAGATCGTTAAGTCCGGAGACTTTAGCCACTCCGTCAGTAACTTCCATCACCTTACCGATAAATCCCGCTTCAATTTCCGGTCTGACTTTATCAAGTTTTTTAAGTAAATCACCGATAATGGCGCCGGTGGTAATTTTATTTGGCATATTTTTAACTTAAGGCTTCCTTAATTTTATGAAGATCCAGCGAAAGTGAGGCATCCAGATACCAATCACCCAGCTGGACCGTAAAACCTCCCAGGAGTTTCTTTTCAATTTCGTTAACCACGGCAATTTTTTCTCCGAAAATTTTTTCGAGCCTCGCCTTAATTTCTTCGCGCTGTTTGTCTGTCAGGAAAACAGAACTTTTAACCGTGGCTGTCTTTGCTCTCTCTGTATTCGATTCCTTATTTTTCATTTTTTTTACTTAAATATTGGATTTGGCAATTTCCTTAATCTTGCGGTCAATCAGAGCTTTCTGCGTGTTTTCAGTGAGAGCTTCTTTTATGACTTTTTCAACAATCTTTTCAGCGATCATAACCGCTTCGCGCCTTAAATCCTTTGCCAAATCTTCCTTCATTGCCTCAATTTCGCGTTTTCCTTTAGCGATAATTTCCTGAGCCTCCCTTTGGGCTTTTTCCAACAATTCTTCTTCCCGTTTTTTGGCAGCCCGTTTGGCTTCTTCAATAATTGTTTTTCCATCACTTCTGGCTCTTACTAGAATCTCATCACGTTTTTTTTCACTTTTTTCAAATTCGCTTTTCATTTTATCGCTGTATGACAAACCCTCCTCAATTTTTTTCTTCCTGTCAGCTAAAACCTTCAGAATGGGTTTGTAAAGGAATTTTTTCAAAATCAGCAAAAGCAGCAGGAAATTAATTGACTGTAACAGTAATGATATTGGTTGTATGCCTAAATTTTCCATAATTTAAATTCCGTTTTACTTGCCATCAGGTAAATTTAATAATCAGAGCAATTACCAAAGCATAAATGGCAATAGCTTCGGCAAAAGCAATACCTAAAATCATGGTCGTCCTGATTTTGCTCTCTGCTTCAGGATTTCTGCCGATTGCTTCCAAAGCCTTACTGGCTAAAATACCGATACCGATTCCCGGTCCGATGGCGCCTAAACCCATAGCTATGGCGGTTGCTATAGCTTTTAATCCTTCTTCCGGCATATCTTCACCTCCCTTATCCCGATAAAATCGGGGTTAAATTTAATAAATTCTTTTAATGTTCTTCATGGCTTACGGCCATTGAGAAAAAAACAGCTGCTAAAAGCGGAAAAACCATAGCCTGGATAAGACCGACAAATAATTCCAAACCCAGAAAAGGAATCGGCGCTAATAAAGGTATCAAAAAAGCGATAACTGTCAGCAGCACTTCTCCGGCAAAAATGTTACCGAATAACCTGAAGGCAAAAGAGACTATTCTGGCAAATTCAGAAATCAGCTCCAGAATACCGACGACAAAATTAATGGGATTGGAGATATTGAAAAACTTTTTAAGATAGGAAAAACCCAATGCTGACAGACCAGCGTACTGAACGTAACCGACAGTCATAATCGCCAGAGCCAAAGTCGTGTTCAAATCAGCTGAGCCGGAACGGAACAATGGAATGAATTCGCTGTTTTTAACCGTCTTTTGATTTTCGGCGGCAGTCGCTGATTCGCCGGCGCTCTTTTCTCCCGCGGTAAACTCGGATGTTGCCGCTACAGCTCTGTTGGAAAAAAGCGCTTCTTTGCTTTCTTCGTTCTTAGTCAGACCGATGGTGCCCACACCCGGCAGTAAACCGGCCCAATTATTGAAGAAGATAAACAGAAAAAGAGTCATTAAGAAGGGAAAAAAACGCTGGATATTTTCCTTAAGTATTTCCTCAAATAAATTGTGGATGCCACCGACGGCCATTTCCATAATATTCTGCAAAGTTCCGGGAATCATTTTAATGTTCCCCGATGTCATCAGAGATAAAAATATCAGAACGGCCATCGAAAACCAGGTAGTCAGCAGGGCATTGGTCACCGGTATACCGAATAATTGAAATA
Source organism: Candidatus Gottesmanbacteria bacterium RIFCSPLOWO2_01_FULL_42_22 (assembly GCA_001779315.1). Classification (GTDB taxonomy): domain Bacteria; phylum Patescibacteriota; class Microgenomatia; order 2-02-FULL-39-11; family 2-02-FULL-39-11; genus GWA2-43-14. The sequence goes on from MFJU01000001.1 coordinate 41,359, forward strand.
ATGTCTCTGCTCTTAAAGAAATATGGACTGTAGGCATATTATTTGTTAAGTAAATCTTTGACGGTTTTATACATAGTATAAAGTCCGATAAATAACCCAAAAAAAATTAGAGAGAGCGTTATTTTAGGAGCGGAATCAAATTTGTTATCCAAATAGGAGCCTAAAAAGGCTCCGCCGACTAAAGGGACAATTAGAGAAAAACCTATTCCCGATGCACCGGCAATTATGCCGATTATTTCCGGTTTTTTAAATTTCCCTTTCTCAGGCTTCTTATCCGAATCCGTGTCCCCAGCTGTTATATTTTTTTTCACTCTCTGATTTTAATATCTTAATTTTAGTTTAGACAGTAAGTTTCCGTCAAGATGCCGCTGCGATGCATCCATCACACCAAAAGTTTGGCATCATCGACCAAAACTGCCAACCGCTCGTCTTTTTCGCTGACCTTGCCCTTGACCAAAACTACTTTGTCAGTTACCCAGGTAAATTTGGTCCTTTCATAAACTGTCGGGAAAACTACCAGTTCGATGGAACCGGTAAAGTCGTCTATTTTGACAAAGGCCATTTCCTGGCCGCCCTGCCTGGTGGTGATTTTTTTGACCTGGGTGACGATGCCGCCGATGACCACCGTTGATTTCACTTCAGAAGCCAGCATATTCAGGCGGTGAGAGACTCTTTTTTCCAGATCATTTATCTGGTTTGTCAAAGGATGCTCGGTGATATAAAAACCCAAAAACTGTTTTTCAAAAAGCAGCAATTCTTCCTTTGACAGTTCTTCCATTTCCGGAAATACATCAATGATTTCCTCGCTTTCAGAAACCTCAAACAGGCTTACCTGTCCCTGGTCTTTTTTCTCCTGGCCTTTATGGACTCTTTCGATTATTTCCGAAAAAGCAGCCAGGAGAGAGGCACGTTTGCCGAACTGGTCCATCGCCCCTGCTTTGATCAGACTCTCGACCGTTTTACGGTTGACCTTTGAGAGGTCGACCCTTTTTATAAAATCGGTAAATGACTTAAAATCTCCGTCTTTCTCGCGGGCTGCCAAAATAGAGTCAATGGCCGCCGTTCCGACATTCTTAATGGCCGACATGCCGAATCTTATTTCGCCTTTGTCATCTTTTTCCGCTTCGATTTTAAACTCGACATCGGATTTGTTGATATTGGGACTCATAAGATTGATTTTCATCCGGCGGCATTCAAGAATAGCCTGGGCAATCTTTTCATCACGGGAAGGTCCTGAAGCTCCCCGGCTTTCAGCAGCCAAAACCGCTGTCATAAACTCCACCGGATACTTCTGCTTCATATAAGCAGTCTGGTAGGCGATTAAGGCATAAGAAGCGGAATGGGCTTTATTGAAACCATAGCCGACAAATTTCTCGATTAAGGAAAAGATATTTTCAGCCATGCTTACGCTTAAACCGCGGCTGGAACAGCCTTTAATAAATTTCTCCTTTTCCTTTTTCATGACTTCACGCTTTTTCTTGCCGATGGCCATCCGCAGTTTATCCGCTTCAACCATGGAATAGCCGGCCATTTTATTGGCGATCTGCATACATTGTTCCTGATAGACGGCAATGCCGTAGGTCTCAGCCAGAATCGGTTTCAAATCCGGATGCAGATATTTGATCTTGCGGGGATTTTCCTTGGCTTCGATAAAAGTGGGAATCCATTCCATCGGACCGGGGCGGAAAAGTGCTACCATGGCTGAAATATCGGTAAATTTAGTCGGTTTTAAATCACGGGCTAATCTTCTCATGCCGGCTGATTCCATCTGGAAGATACCGGTTGTTTCACCGGAAGAAATGAGTGTATAGACTGCCGGATCATTCAACGCCAGCACACTTAAATCAATTTCTATATTTTTTGTGGCTTTGACGAATCTAATGGCATTTTCCAGAATAGTCAGGTTTCTTAAACCTAACAGATCCATTTTAAGCAGTCCGACCGCTTTCCCTTCAGCCGCATTCAGGTCCAGACAGTACATGTCATATTGGGTAATAATCCTTTGTCCCTTGGTCTCTCTTTGTAAAGGGGTGTATTCCGTCAGTTTCTTATCGGAGATGACCACCCCGGCCGCGTGAACTGAGGCATGGCGGGCTACCCCTTCCAATTTTCTGGCCTGGTCAATCAGTTTTTTGGTCTCCGGTTCATTTTGATATGCCTGGGACAATTCCGGCTGTGTTTGTACAGCCTTGTCAATAGTCATCGGAAAACCCTGGGCTCCCGGCGGTATAAGTTTGGCAATCCTGTCAGGTTGGGCATAAGGCATACCTAAAGCCCGCCCGACATCGCGGATGGCTGCCCTGGCCTCCATGGTACCGAAAGTAATTATTTGGGCAACCCGGTCATTGCCGTATTTTTCGGTGACGTAGGCGATAACTTCATCGCGCCGGGTATCGGCAAAATCCAGATCGATATCAGGAGGCGAAGGACGGTCAGGATTTAAAAATCTTTCAAACGGTAGGGAATGACGGATCGGATCAAGCTCGGTAATACCTGTTGAATAGGCCACTAGGCTGCCGGCAGCTGAACCCCGTCCCGGCCCGACCCCAATCCCCTGTCTTTTGGCCCAATTGACGAAATCAGCCACGATCAGAAAATAGGTCGAGTACCCCTTGACGGTAATGATGTTAAGTTCATAATCCAGCCTTTTTTTAAGTTCTTCCCTCATTTCGCTGTAGCGCTGTCTCATGCCTTCCAGAGCCGTTTTTCTCAAAAATGTTTCTGCTGTTTCACCCTCCGGTACTTCAAATTGAGGCAGGATCCATTTGCCCAATTCAATTTCTACATTGCACTTCTCGGCTATTTTGACCGTATTCTCGATCGCTTCCGGATATTGGATGAACAATCCCTTCATTTCTTCCCGGCTTTTCATATAAAAATCAGGTGAATTAAGCATGGAGAGAGGTCTTTTGGATTCCAGCATGGTATGCTGAGTCTGGATGCACAACAGGATTTCCTGGGTGTAGGCGTCATCGGGCATTATATAATGTATATCGTTGGTAGCGACCAGAGGCACTCCCAGCTTCCTTGAAAGCCCAATCATTTTTTCATTGACCGAATCCTGCTCGGGAATATTGGGATGTTTCTGGAGCTCAAAATAGTAATCTTGGCCAAATATCTCCAAAAATTCCCTGGCCTTCTTTTCAGCTGTTTCTTCCTGCCTGTTTAAAAGAAGACTGGGCACCTGGCCGTTTAAACAGCCGGAAAGACAAATTAAACCTTCGCTGTGTTCTCTCAGAATTTCCAAATCGATGCGGGGCTTGTAGTAATAGCCTTCGAGATGGGCATGGCTGACCAGCTTCATCAGGTTGTGGTAACCGCTGTTGTTTTTAGCTAGAAGTAAAAGGTGATGCTGGTCGTTGTCAGCCCCGTTCTGTTTTTCCAGTCTGGAGCGGGCTGCCTGATAGGCTTCCACACCGATAATAGGTTTGATCCCGGCTTCGCGGGCCGCCAGAAAAAATTTAATCACCCCGTACATCGCCCCGTGGTCAGTAATGGCCAGGGATTTCATGCCTAATTCACGGGTGCGGGCCATCAAATCCTTAATCTTGGCTAATCCGTCCAGCAGCGAATATTCCGTATGTGTGTGCAGGTGTACAAAATCAGACATGTTACATTTTTATTACCGGAAATTCAGACTGCCAGGCTATTACCTTGTTTCTGCCTCCTGATGTAGCTAATGCTGACGGCCATTCCCCTTTAGCTACATAGAGTGCCGAATCTGCCCTACTTAGGATAGATCTTAGATCATCCTCCTTTCTAACAACAGTATATCCGATACTGGCAGTGATAGGTTCTGGAATCTTAACTCCCTCAATTTTGGATGCCAACTCAGATTCTATTGTTTGACGAAGTCTTTCCAACGCAACCATTCCCCCATCTTCTCCTGTATTGGAAAGAACTGCAGCAAATTCCTCTCCGCCTAATCTAGCGACGGCATCTGTTACCCGTAATGTTTCCCCTATAATTTGTGAAAATTTTTTTAAGACTTCATCCCCTATTGCGTGACCGTAATTTGTATTAAATTGCTTAAAATGATCAAGATCAATCATCGCTATCACAAGAGGTTCGCTTGTTCTTTCGGCATGAGATTTCATCATTTCCACAATTTTTTCGAAGCCACGTCTGTTCCAAACTGCCGTTAATTCATCGGTAGTACCCTTCATGATTAACAATGATAAATGATCCGCCAATGCCTGAGCTACTACCTCAATAGGCAACTGATCATTTTTTACAGATTGCAATAGTGAAATCATATTTTGCGCTATTTCACTGCTCTCAATTTGTCGATGTCTTTCCAGATTTAAAGGTATATTAATTGTTGCTTCTTTTGTACGTCTTTGAAGATATTGAAAATATTCCGTTCCATTATCCATTAAGAGATCATTTTAGCTTGTTTTCGAGGATTTTACGAGTGGTGGTGGCATCTGCACGACCATGAGATTGCCGCATGACCTGGCCTAAAAGAAACATTATGGCTGATTCTTTGCCGGCTTTGTAATCGACAACGGCTTTGGAATTGACAGCTAAGACTTTATTTATCACCTCCTCCAAATCTTTTTCGGACATGGGCAACTTTTGAGTCTTTGCTTGTATAAGATTAACGAGTCCTTCCGGTGATAATTTGCTGATATCGGCCTTTTTATTGATGATCCAGTTGGCGACTGTTTTTGCAGGGATAGTTTTAGATTTGACGGCTTTTTCAAAATAATCCGCCGTTTTCTTGTCTTCGGTCAAGACTGTTGCATCGTATTCCGACAATCCATATTCTTTTATAAAGCGAGCAATCCTTGTATCCGGCAGTTCAGGAATTAGAGCTTTGAAATTTGAGATTTGAGACTTAGACCAGCGGATGGGAGGAATGTCCGGTTCCGGGAAGTAGCGGTAATCCTGGGCTTCTTCCTTGGACCTTTGGGAAAAAGTGACGCCTTTTTTTTCATCCCAGCCGCGGGTTTCCTGCTGCGGGTACTTACCTGTTTCCAAAATAGCAATATGTCTGTCCGTTTCGAAATCAATGGCTTTTTTGGCAAAAGAAAAAGAATTGATATTTTTGACTTCGACTTTATAAGGAGGCAATTTTTGAATTTTGTCCCGATTTAATCGGGATTGAATTTTTTGGACTGATATATTCGGCTCCAATCTCATCGAGCCTTTTTCCATATCGGCATCGGAAATTTCCAGATAGCGGATAATCTGGTGCAGTTTTTTAAGGAAAATCCTGGCTTCCTCGCTTGACCGGATATCCGCTTCGGTGACGATTTCAACCAGAGGCACACCGCTGCGGTTGAAATCAATCAAAGAAACTTTCTTACTTGCCCCTCGTAGCCCGGAGGGCGAAGTGGGGTCGTCAACAGTCGCATGCATCAATTTACCGGTATCTTCCTCAAGATGGACGCGGGTTATGCCGATCCGCTTTTTTTCATTGCCGACTGTTATATCCAGAAAACCGCGGACGGCAAAAGGCTGATCATATTGGGAAATCTGGTAGCCTTTTGGCAAATCAGGATAGAAATAATTCTTGCGGTCAAATTTGGAAAACAAAGGTATCTCGCAATTCAGAGCCAGTCCCAGTAAAACAGCCCATTCGACCGCCTTCCGGTTGGGAACCGGCAAAGCTCCCGGCAATCCCAGACAGACAGGACAGGTATAAATATTGGGTTTATCGGCACCGAAAGGGTCGTTTTTACAGCCGCAAAACATCTTGGAGACGGTCTTGAGCTCCACATGAATTTCCATCCCGATAATTGGTTTATAATACATATTAAGAAATAATATCCGGTTTCTGTTTATGCCATTCGGTTACCTGCTGGTATTGATGCCCGATATTGAGAAGCAATTCTTCCGTAAACATTTTTCCGATCAGTTGCATGCCAATCGGCAGTTTGTCTTTGGTAAAGCCGCATGGTACTGCCAACGAAGGAACTCCGACGGGATTCTGGGTGACTGTATAAAAATCTGCCAATAAATTCTGCAATGGATCACTCATTAGTTCACCGATGACCGTCGGCGGGGTGGGATTGACCGGCATTAAGATAGCGTCATATTTTGAGAGGATATCCTGATAAGCTTTGATGAACAAAGTTCTGGCTTTCTGGGCTTTCCGGTAAAAAGCGTCATAATAACCGGCTGATAAGGCATAGGTTCCGATCATGATCCGCCTAATGGTTTCTTCCGTAAATTTTGACCTGTCAAATCCATATCTAATACCATCATATCTGGCCAAATTAGAACTGGTTTCGCAGGGAGCGATTACGTAATAAACTGCCAAACCGTAATCAAAAATTGGCATAGTCACTTCCTCGATTTCAGCTCCGATTTCGGCAAATTTATTTACTGCTTTCAAAATCGCGTTTTTGATTTCAACGTCAAGACCTTTACCAAGTAAATCTTTAGGGAGGGCAATTTTTCTGCCCTTGAGGGGTTTATTTAAAAATGAGGTATATTTCGGCACGGACGCAGGGGAACTAGTGGCATCATATGGGTCTTTGCCGGCAATTCTTTCCAAAATGACCGCACAATCTTCCGCGGACTTTCCCATCGGACCAATCGTATCAAAAGATGAAGCATAGGCTATAGCTCCATATCTGGAAACACGTCCGCAAGTAACTTTCAAACCCGTGATATTACACCAGGCAGCCGGATTCCTGATGGATCCGCCTGTATCTTCGCCTATGGCAAAGACAGTCATCCTTCCGGAAATTGCCGCTGCCGGACCTCCGCTTGAGCCTCCGGCCACACGCTTTAAATCCCAGGGATTATGGGTCGGACCAAAATCGGTATTTTCCGTACTGCCGCCATGTCCCCAGGCATCCTGATTCATTTTACCGATTAAAAGAGCTCCCAAATCTAGCAGTTTTTTATAAACAGTCGCGTCATATTGAGGTATGTAATCAGCTAAAACATTTGAAGCACAGGTTGTTCTGATACCGCGGGTTACATAGACATCTTTTAGGACAAAGGGCATGCCTGTCAGTAAATCAAATTCTTTCTTTCCGTTATCCGTTTGACGCGCTTTATCCAAAACAGTTTTTTTATCAACAATTGTTATCGCAGAATTAATTCTGGAATCGTACTTTTCAATATTCCCATATGTTTCTTTAATTAATTCCTCACAGGAAAATTCCTTTTTCCGCAGTCCGAGATGAATTTCTTTAATTGATTTATCAGTTATCATTCTTCTTCAAAAATGGCTTTAACCATAAAATAACCGTTGTGCTTGTCTTTGGCGTTTGACAGAGCTTCTTCCTGGGTCAACATGCGTTCATTATCAACAATATCTTCCCTGAAAACATTTTCTTGTCCGGTCACCTGCGCGGTTTCTTCAATATTAGCTGTATTTAAGGATTGAAGTTGGGATACGTAAGATAAGATGGATGATACGCTATCTGCCAGTTTCTTGATTTGTTCCTCATTAAGACTTAAATTTGCCAGTTTTGCCAATTTATAAATTTCTTCCGGAGTAAGTTTGGTGTTCTTATCAGCCATAATAATTACGTATAGTTTATTATAATATTTTTTCAGTCTCCGATCATACCGGAAAGATAGCAGAATCTGTCGATCAACTGCTGAATGTCATCTCCCGTGTATCCTTCGTTCATTTTTAAATCGTGTCCGATAACTGCCAAAGTCATGGCTGCTTCTTCCCTTAATGTCCGTCCGCTGATGACTTTTTTAATATCCAAGCCGGCGGCATATTTTTTTAGATTGACATCACCGCTGTCAGCAGATGTAATTACTAACACGGTCACGTTTTTCTTCACCACTATGTTCACCAGCTGTTTTTTCCAATCTATCGGGGCAGTCCCACTGCCTCTGGCCTTTATAATAAAAATTCGCTTTCCCTTGTTATACAGAAGCGGAATTATTTGGCTGTCATTATCAACGGAGACGATATGAGCCAATTTAAAAGCTTTTTCCAGTCTGTCAAAAGTTGTCTCCCGGAAATAAAACCTGGATAAATAAGGGAATATTTCCATATTTTTTATTCTTTCGTACAAATCATCACACAATGATGTTTTGAATATCCTATTATTTACAATTTGCAGGATTGCACCGGAATTTGGTGAATGAAAAATACCGTCAGAATGAAGTTTGACGGTACCCAATCCCGGAAGAATTTCGATTACCTGATTTTGATCCTTACGAATAGCCGTAACTATGTAAACTCCGCCGTGTAACTGTTTTTCCAACCCCGTATATATGCCGCCGGTAATATTGGAGATTGCCAAAGAGTCTTCTACGTAACCGGATTCGGAAGAACCAATGAAAATGACTTTCTTTTTTGAAGCATATAAGTAGGGGGACAGCATCACCGCAAACAAGCAGGCCTTATTAGCCAAAGTATCTGTCCCCTGTGAGATGATTAAATTTTCAACCTGGCTCAATTCATTGATTGAAAAATGTAATGAGGCTATGAAATGAGAGAAATTTTCCTGACCGGAGTCGAAACTGCTGATTCTGGCGGATTTCCGGAACTTTAAATCAACCCAGGGAATTTTAATGTCTTTACCCTGGGTAAAAGTCCAGGGAAAAAGATGGCCTAAATTATCGGTCCTGATGACATTTTTTAGAATTAGTTTATTTATTTGTAAGGTATTTTTGCCTATAGTTTTCTCAATCGTTAAAGGATGCGGTGAAGGACTCAATTTGTTTAATTCGTTTTTTAGGGAATCAATTGTTCCCCCCTGGGCAATAAAGGTGAAAGAAGACTTTAAGATGTCTTTTTGTATTTCAAAATAATTTTTCCAGTTAGCGATGGACTTCCAAACTCTGCTGTCCAAAGATTTCTTCTGTTTAACGCCCATAGTAATTTTTTGGACAGGGAATAGCCTATTATATCAATCTAAAGAACATAATAATAGAAGCCCTGACAGCAGGGCTTCTTTTTAATAATTGGTTTTCTTGTTTAGGTAATTTCCAGGTATTTGGCCATTTCCCAATCGGTGACGTGAATGCGGAAGTCATCCCACTCTGCCTTTTTGGCTTCCAAATACCTGCTCCAGGTATAATCACCAAAGATATCCCGGACAATTCTGCCTTTTTCGATTTCATCAATCGCCTCTTTGAGCGAGGCCGGCAGTTTGGTAATGTAATGTTTTGCCAAGCGTGCATCGTCAAATTCGAAAAGATTCTCTTCGACCGGTTCCGGTGCTTTCATCGCCTTTTTAATGCCTTCCAGCCCGATTTTTAACAAAACGGCAAAGGTCAGATAAGGATTACTGGCCGGGTCCGGACTTCTGATTTCCAGCCTGGTGGCCTTTTCCTCTGTGCCTTTGGAAACTTTCGGTACGCGGATGAGGGCCGAGCGGTTGATTCTGGCCCAGCAGGCATAGACCGGCGCTTCATAGCCCGGTGTCAGACGCTTATAGGAATTGACCGTCGGCGCAAAAACACCGCTAATTTCCCTGACATGCTTCAATTGTCCCGCTAGATATTGATAGGCAATTTTTGACAGGCCGTATTTATCGGCTTTGTCATAAAAGGCATTACGGCCGCCTTTCCACATAGATTGGTGGATATGCATACCCGAGCCGTTGATGCCGAAAAAGGGTTTCGGCATAAAAGTAGCATGAAAGTTATGCTTAAAGGCGATGAATTTTGTGGCCATCTTCAGAGTAATGGTGTTATCTGCTGTTCTCAAAGCCTTGTCATAACGGATGTCAATCTCATGCTGGTTATCAGCTACCTCATGGGTTGAGGATTCTGTGATAATCCCCATTTGAGCGATGGCTTCCATTATCTCCCGTTTAATAAGATAGGTCTCATCCATGATCAGATCGAAATAATAACCGTTGCCTTTTGACTGAGGCAAGATACAACCGGAAGCGTCTTTGGGAAAAAGGAAAAATTCACATTCCGGGCCGGTGTAAAATTCAAAACCCAATTGTTTGGCTTCCATTAAAACCTTTTTCAGAATCTGCCTCGGATCGCCGTCAAAAGGTTCATGATTCGGTTTATAAACATCGCAAATGACTCTGGCTACTCTTCCCGTTTCAACATTATTTCTCCAGGGCATAAGCGCGTAGGTATCCGGATCCGGCATCAGATACATGTCAGATTCATGGATCCTGGCATAACCTTCAATTGAAGAACCGTCAATCCAGACACCCCGGACCATGGCATCGGGTAAATTATAGGCAGGAATGGTCGAGCTTTTTATATTGCCCAAAAAATCGGTAAATTGCAGATCGACAAAAGAAACTTTATCTTTTTTTACGCGTTCCAGCACCTCTTTAATGTTGTCTTTAGGCATGAGTCTAATCTCCTATAGTAATTTTAATAATCCAGGATAATAAAAAAAGTCCTCTGCCTCATCATTGAGAGCAGAAGACTTCGCTGTCTTGCCCCGCTTCTTTGCGGAATAATTATTTATCTTAAATCCGGAAACAGCCTTCTGTCAAGCCCTGAATTTTATTCTGTCAGCCAGGATGACGGCTTCGGCTATTTCGCGGATCGATTTGCGGCTGTTCATGCTTTCCTGTTGCAGTCTTCGGTAAGCCTGATTTTCGTTTAAACTTAAGTTTTTCATCAAAATTCCTTTAGCTTTTTCCAAAACTTTCCTCATTTCCAGAGTTTCCCGGATAGCCAATGATTCTTCTATCAATAAGGCATTTTCAATGGCAGTTCCTGCTAATTTGCCTATGGCTGACAAAAGGTTAATTTCCGTTGACGTATGTTTATGGATCTTCCTGTGCTGGATATTAATGACTCCGCAAACACCTTTTTTATTGAGAATGGGCACTGACAGGAAAGCTTCAAATTTGTCCTCGGGGAGACTTCGGAAATATTTGAAACGGCTATCACGGGCCGCACCTTTGGAGATTGCCACGGGCTTTTTCTCTTTGGCCACCCAGCCGGTGATGCCTTCGCCCAATTTCATTTTTATCTGTTTCAACAAATTACTGTGGGGATTTTTGGAGGCCCTCAGAATTAGTTCGTTCTGTCCTTCATCCAGGACATAAATCAGGCAGGAATCAGCCCGGGTCACGGAAGTCGCTATTTTGACGATTTCCTTAAGCAGTTCATCTATTTCCAGCTTTTGAATATCCTGTGTAATTTTATACAAAAAGGACAATTCTTTATTAAGTTCCGAAATCCGGGTTTTTGCATTCATATGATTTTTTCGAGAATAGCCTGATGGGCTTGTTTTTCCTCGCTATCGGGAAGTAGGGACAATTTTATCTCTTTTCCGTATTTTTTTTCAAGGGCGCGCCCTATCAACCAATCGGCCACCAACCAATTTTTAGGTAAAAATGGACCGTGATAATAACTGCCGATAGCATTCCGGCAAATCCCTCCTTCAAATCCGTCATCACCGTTGTTTCCCCCACCCGCCAAAACTTCTGCCAGTGGTTTCATTTTCGGACCTAAATATGTCCGGCCGCCGTGGTTTTCAAAACCTACGATAGTGATTCCTTTTAATCCCGTAGGATTAATAATTTTTGCTGCGCAATTGCTTATGAGCCGCTGTTTTTGGTCTCCGGGATGTTCTGTATGAAGATCAAATATTGAAGCTCCGGGAATGGGATCTCCCTGATATGGCTTATAATAATGCCCGGCAGCCTGGTAAGCGGCGCAGACGAAAAGGGCAGGGATATTCTTTTTAATCATTTCCTTCAAGATAGGTCCTTTATTTTGAATAAAATCATCCGCGGCCACTCTTTGCTGCCGGTCCTGGGCTCCGCCCATGAAAATTAAATCAGTCTTTTTTAAATCTTGTTTATTATTCTCCAGAGTTATCGGCAGGACCGAAACTCCGATTCCTCTCCACTGGCAGCGACGGGTCAGACAATAAATATTGCCGCGGTCACCGTAAGTAGACATCAAATCAGGATAAAGCCAGGCGATTGTTAGTTTGTAGTTCATAGTTTGTTGTTTATAGAATTTTTTTGCCGGATATGATTTTTCTGATATCCAGCATGGCAGAATAAGTCGCCAGGATAAATAATTTTTCTCCCGCAACTTGCATCCCTACTGCTTGTTTGACTGCTTTTTGTAAATCTGTTTCCAATAAGTAATTTTTCAAGCCGCTGTATTTGATGCGTAAACCCAAATCATAGGCCCTGTCCCCGGACAAAGTCAGATGGATAGATGCGGGAATCATTTCGAAATCAACATCCCATATCCAGGAAACATCCCGACCGTCAGGTATCCGGTCATTTAATACAATCAGCAGATTATTGGCTTTAAGATCTAAAGCGGTTCTCAAAGATTCATTGAAGCCGGCCGGATTTTTGGACAGCATCAGTTTGATAAATCTGCCCATATATTCCATTTCCTCCTGCCTGCCAAAGGCCGGCCGCACTCTTTTTAATCCCTTTTTGATAACCGCCTCATCAATTTTCAATACCTTGGCAGAGGCGGCCGCTGCCTGGGTATTGTATTTGTTGTAAAGCCCGGGCAAAGGGGAATCCCAATTAAAAATTTGAGGGGATGGCCTTTTTAAATCGCACTTGAGACACTGCCACCACCCTAGATGGGAATAATAAACTGCGGAAAATTTCAGACGGCTGCCGCAAGACGGGCAAAAAAGGGAATCCGTGGCGTGTTCAAAAGTTTTTTTCTGCCCTATTTTGTCATTCAAACCGAAATAAATAGTTTTGAGAGAGGCATTCTTGCCCAGGAAGGCGATCTGGGGGTCATCGCTGTTCAAAACCAATTTAGTTTTTTGAGTCAGTTTCCTGATAGCTTTCTGCCACTTTTCGGTGATGATATCAACTTCCCCATAGCGGTCCAGCTGGTCGCGGAAAAGATTGAGACAGACAAGCAAATCCGGAGACAGATTATCAAGTATGGCCGGCAGGGCATTTTCATCCGCTTCCAAAATGGCAAAATCACCATTTAAACTGCCGCTGATACTTGAGATCTGGATCAGCGATGAAACAACCCCGTTGACCAGATTAGCTCCCGATGAATTGCTGATAACCTTAAAACCGGCTCCCTCCAGAATTGTTTTTACCATGAGTGAAGTAGTCGTCTTGCCGTTGGTACCGGCGATGACAATCGTGCCTTTTAATTTTTGCGCTAATTTCTTAAGGAGGAAAGGATCAATTGCCAACGCCAGTTCTCCGGGCCAGGTGCCTCCGGCTCCCAGATTAAAAAGAGTACTAATTTTCCAAACAAGTTTGGCGATTAAAATGGCAAAATATTGCCTGATCATAAAATTTGAAGACTGCTAATCAATTTTCCTACACCATCCAGGTAGATTAAGGCTACACCTTCCTACATGGCGGTTAAAATCTTTACCCTTTCGGATATGGGGGGATGGGTATTGAAAAGATTGGCAAACCAGGCGGAAAAGTTTTTGTCTTTAAAGGGATTGACAATATACAAATGAGCCGTGGCGTTGGTGGCCGCTTCCAGGACTTCCTTGTCAGCGGATATTTTCTGCAAAGCCGAGGCCAGTGCATCCGGATTTCTGGTCAAGAGAGCTCCGGACGCATCAGCCAGGAATTCCCTTCTTCTGGAAATTGCTAACTGGATCAGAGTCGCCACTAAAGGCGCGATTAAAGCCAGAACAATACTCATCAGGAATAATACAGCCGAGATATTACTCCTGTCATCCCTGTCCCTCTTACCCCACCATAGAGATCTTGAGAACCAGTCAGACAGAAGAGCAATGACACCGACCATGATTGACACTATGGCCATCAGCCGGATATCAAAATTCTGGATATGGGAAATTTCGTGGGCAATAACCCCTTCCAACTCCCTTCTGGACAATTTATTGATGAGGCCGCGGGTGGCACAGACTACAGCGTGTTCCGGATCCCGGCCGGTGGCAAAAGCATTGGGAGCGCTGTCTTCAATCACATAAACTTTAGGTTTAGGGATACCGGCTGATAAAGCTATGTTCTCGGTGACGGTATAGAGGTCAAAATCTTTCTTGCGGTCAGCTAACCGCGCTCCCGACAAAGTCAGGACCATTTTGTCTGAATAATAATAGCTGACCAGACTCATGATACCTGAGATGATCAGGCCCAGGCCGATCCACGATGAACCATAACCCAAAGATTTACCCAGGATGTAACTGACCGTCACCACAAACAACATAAAAATCGTCATCACCATGACGGTTTTCATTTTATTGGCTTGTATCTGGCTGTGAATTGAGATCATTCCCCGAATTTTACCTCAACTTTTTTCCTGTCTTCTTTTTTGGCTTCATAATATTCCTTATCGCGGAAATTGAACTTTCCGGCAATTAAAGCATTCGGAAACATCTGGAGCTTTGTATTATACTCCATGACCATGGTATTGTGATGCTGCCGGGAAAAGGAAACTTTGTCTTCCGTATCCGCCAGTTCCTTCTGAAGCTGCAGGAAATTCTCATTCGCCTTCAGATTCGGATAATTCTCAGCCACGGCAAAAAGGGATTTTAATACACCGGACAATTGGTTGTCAGCCTGTGCTTTTTCTTTCGGGCTGGAGGCAGACAGAAGAGCAGATCTGGCACGGGTTATATTCTCCAGAAGTTTTTTTTCATGTTTGGTATAACCTTTGACCGTTTCCACCAGATTGGGTATTAAATCTGCCCTTCTTTTCAGCTGGACATCAATCTGGCTCCAGGCCTCACCTACCCTCATTTTTGATGAAACCAAATCATTATAGATGTACCAAATATATAAGGCAATCAATCCTAATATGGCCGCTAAAGCAAATAACATCAGTAAATCACCTCCGATCAAATAACCATTCTTTAAATTTATTATACGGCAAAGTGTTAAGTATATCCTTTTTTTCAGCCCAACCGCGGCGGGCGACGGATATACCGTATTCCATTAAATCCATCGATTCACGGTCATGGCTGTCGGTGTCGATAATAAGTTTATTACCGTTGTCAACCGCTCTTTTTACCAGAACGTCAACCAAATCCAGCCGGGCCGGGTGAGCATTGATTTCAATGGCCTTATTTTTTTCTTTGGCAAAATTAAAAATCCTCTGCCAATCCAGATCATAACCTTCACGTTTACCTATTAAACGGCCTGAAGGATGAGCCAGTATTTTTGCTTTACGATGCGAATAGGCAGACAGAACTCTTTTTGTCATTTCTTCCTTTGGCATTTGAAAACTGCTGTGTATTGAAATAACCACAGCATCAACAAATTCAAATGCTTTTTCCGGTAAGGCTAATTTCCCTTCAGGAAGGATATCAACCTCCATCATGATGAATAATTTTACCCGAACACTTTTTATCTTAGACATTATTTGTTCATAATCAGCCTTTCGTCTTTTCATAATACCCACAATTTCATTTTCAGTATGTTTAGAAATGCTCGGATTATGGTCACTGATACCTAAATATTCATAACCCAGTCTTTGGGCTTTATCTACCATCTCTCCCAAGGAATTCTGACCAAGATCATGTGACGGCTCCAAATTATAGTTTGTGTGGATATGGACTTCGCCTTTAATGTCAGCTAGTTTTACCAGATCAGGCAGCTTGCTGTTTTCCGCTGCTTCTATTTCGCCCAAATCTTCCCTTAGTTCAGGCGGGATCCATGGCAGTCCAAGATATTTATAAAAATCCTCTTCTTGAGAGAATTCCATAATTTTTTGTTTTTTGTGTTTTAAAAGTTTAATACCGTATTCGGACAGGGATAGACCTTTTTTCAGAGCAAATTCCCTTAGATGGATATTATGCTGTTTGCTACCGGTAAAATACTGCAACATGGCTCCGAAACTTTGCGGTTTTTGCACTCTCAGATCCGCCTGCTGTCCGTTATCCAAAATCATACTGGCTCCGCCCGGTCCAATCTCTATCGTTTTATCTTTTTTAGGATATTTCAGGAAGTGATCAAGCACTTTTTTGGGATCGATTGTAGCTACCGCGATATCAACATCGCCTATAGTTGACACTTTCCGCCTTAAACTGCCTAACGGTTCAACTTTTTCAGTCTCCTCCAGTTTTTGCAAATACGCAACCAATAGCTTGGCTGAACTATCCGCAATCGGCAAAGGCATGCGTTTTTTCTTGTTCTGGCCCTGCTTAAACCTCTCCAGGGCTTCAATAATATCAGCCTGTGATTTAGCTCCGAATCCCTCCAATGAAGCGATTTTGTCATCTTTGGCAGCCTTCAGAAGCTTATCTACGGCCTTATTAGCATCAGTCAAATTAAATTCGTGAGCCAACCTGTAGGCTTTTTTGGGGCCAAATCCGGAGACATCGAGCAGGATTAGCATGCCTGCCGGCACAGTTTTAAACAATTCCTCGTATTCACGGACTTTTCCTTTGGTGAATAACTGGTTCAGGTGGCCGGAAAGGGTAGCTCCTATCCCCGGGATTTCCGATAACCTCTTATCCTGCCATAAATCCCTGATCTCAAGATTGCTGGTTTCGATGGCATCGGCCGCTTTCTCAAAAGCGATTATGCGGAAACGGTTGACATTCTGGACGGTATAGATCGCCGCCACTTGCCTGAAGAGTCTGGCGATATCGGCATTAGCTATTTTTAAAGCCATATTTATCTAAACTATACTAGCATACGTATTGACCCTGCCTCAATCATTTGATATCATCGCTCAGAATAGAGCAGTCTTACGGGCTCGTGGTGTAGCGGTTAACATGTCGCCCTGTCGAGGCGAAGATCGCCGGTTCGAATCCGGTCGGGCCCGCTTTCACCTCGCCGAAGTTATAAAACGAAGGCGGGCGGCGAGGTTGTAGCGAGGTAAACCCGCCTAGTATTTCCTTTAATATCTGCCCGGAAAGGAGGAAATTTATCCTTTCTATGTGGAAACAGATACTTAAAAAATTAGATTTTCCCGAATCATACATCTCTATCGCCTTGGGTTTTCTGGTCGTCTTAGTCGCCGGAATTCTGACTTATAACTATTTCAGTAAAAATAAAATAACTCAAAGTCAGGAGGAGATCGCCAAACAGGAGGAGATCGCCAAACAGGAAAAGCAGGCGATACCGAAAGATCTTCCGGCAAAATACACCGTCAAGTCATCCGACAGTTTATGGAAAATTGCCGAAGAGTATTACGGTTCAGGTTACAACTGGGTTTCGATCGCTCAGGAAAACAGTATTTCGGCTTCAAATCCTGACTATTTGCAGGAAGGCTGGGTATTGAATATACCGAAAGCAGAAGTTATCCGGCCGGCAGGAGATATTTCAGCTGCCGAAACAGTTCAGCCGAAGGAATATACGGTTCAAAAAGGCGATACATTATGGGCAATTGCCAATAAGGAAACAGGATCGGGCTACAACTGGACAAAAATCGCTCAATACAATGCCTTGCAGAATCCTGACCTGATTTATTCCGGCAACGTTCTAAAGATCCCAAGATAATATTTCCGGATTCCGGTTTTATTTATTTCCGTCAAAAACGGATATTCTTTTGTGCTTTTAAGCCGTATGTCTATTTGCTATACTGATTCTCGTGCGGGCGTAGTTCAGCGGTAGAATGTCTCCTTCCCAAGGAGAAGGTCGTGGGTTCAAATCCCATCGCCCGCTCCAAACGAAATCAGCGCGGGTTAGTTTCGCTCAGAACTGTTTTTCGAGGGATTCTTCGATTTTGTCTGCATCAACACGCTGCAGCATCTTCGGCAGTTCACGGTCCTGTGAAGTATCGATACCCATTTTATCCGTAATCATCTTCTGCATCTCTAAAAGTTTGGTGATTTCCTGTTCGGTAATCATATCAATCTGCAAGTCCATTTCTTCCCTCAAATCGAATAAACGGGAAGCCCTGTTTTGGGAAATTAAATACCGGAAAACCGATGCTGCCGATTTTTAAATTTATCCAATCAGCAATTATTTGAATGATTGTCCTTCTGGCATCAGCCTTGGCTTTGAGCGCTCTTACTGACAGGCGGGATGTAGGGATTTTATATTTAATATTCCCAGGCAAAGATTCTGATTTATTTACCATCGATCTTTAATGTAGCGGAAAAAGACCGGCAATTCAAGGAAAAGAGAAAGTTACCGCCAGAAGTGCTTTTCATTAGCCAATGTCGAACTTTCACCGTGTCCGGGTTTGATTTCGGTTTCTCCGGGCAAGGAATAAATAAGCTTTAATGATTTTTTTATATCTTCAGGACTGCTGTAAGAAAAATCAGTCCGTCCCACACCTCCTTGGGCAAACAAGGTGTCACCGGTGAACAGGCTTTTTTCTTGAGGTATATATAGGCAGATACTTCCGGGAGTATGTCCGGGAGTTGCTATTATCCTAATTTCATAATCATCTGCTTTTATGATTTCCTTGTCTTTCAGAAAACCGACCGGAATCGGGGGAGGATCAGTTTTAATTCCCAGGAAATGGGCGGCAGACTGAGACATATTCTTCACCAAAAAATCATCTTTTTTATTAATAAGAAAAGGAATATTATATGCCAGCATTAGTTCAGTCGCTGCCATAATATGGTCGAAATGTCCGTGGGTGGCAATTATCTTGAGCGGTTTAACCTTTTTTTCTGTAATTATCCTTTCAATGTAATCAGCGTCATCACCGGGGTCAATTATCAGACAGTCATTATTTTCGGCGATGATGAGGTAGCAGTTAGATTTCATCTGGCCGACAGGCAGTGTCAGAATTTTCATTTTTCTTGACTATTAAAGTTAATTCAAATATTATAATAACATTCCTTCGGGGTAGGGTGAATCTCCTTCGCTGAAGCTTCGGCGATCGAGGTAATTCCCAATCGGTAGATATTCTCTACGAGTCCCGATTATATCGGGACATGAGCCGGCGAAACTCCGGCAGCGACCGTAAAGTCGGGATAAAAGAGGGATTTGAGTTTGTGTTACCCCGATGGCCGGGGTTTTTTTATGAAAAAAATATTGGTTAAAGGACCGCTTTTCATTATTATAGCTGCCTTGCTTTGGAGTTTTGACGCTTTACTGCGAAGAAGCCTTTATACTCTGCCGTCATCGGTGATTGTCTTTTATGAGCATCTATTGGGCGCGATTATCCTCCTGCCCTTATTAGCAAGATATATAAAAGAAGCGAAAAAGATGAACCGCCGGGAATGGCTCTCTATACTTGTGGTCTCCCTGTTTTCCGGAGCCTTAGGCACTATTTTCTATACCAAAGCTTTGGGCATGGTCCAGTATATCCAGTTCTCGGTGGTTGTTCTTTTACAGCAGCTTCAGCCTATCTGGGCAATTGCGGCAGCCGCCATTATCCTTAAAGAAAAAATTTCGGGCAAATTCATCAAATGGGCGATCTTAGGCATAATCGCCGCTTATTTGATCAGTTTCCGCGATCTTAAGATAAATTTTGTTTCCGGTTCCGGTCAGATTACCGCGGCTGTCTTAGCTCTCATGGCCGGTTTTGTCTGGGCGGTTTCCACCTCCTTTTCCAAAGTCGTTTTAAAAAAAGTTTCCTTTTTGACTGCTACTTTTTTAAGATTCATCCTGGCGCCTGTTTTCGCTTTCCTTTTTATTTTAGGAGAGAAGCAATTGCCGGCTCTTACAAAAATAAATCCCCAGCAGTGGCTGATGCTTTTGGCAATTACATTCTCAACCGGCATGGTGGCTCTGGTTATTTATTATTACGGCCTGAAAAAAACACCTGCCAGGGTTAGTACTATCGCGGAATTGGTATGGCCTGCTTCAGCCATTTTTATCGATTATTTCCTCTATAAATCCATCCTCTCTCCGACACAGATTCTGGGGGTGATACTTTTATTTATCGCTATTTACCATGTCAGTAAATTTTCCAAGTAAATCTTTCAAAGCACAGGTCATCCACGGCCGGAAAATGGGGAAAAAATTCGGTTTTCCCACCATCAATCTCGATAACCCCAGAATATTATCCGGGTTCAATAACGGAGTTTACGCTGCTTCTGTTGCCATTGAGGGCAAAAATTATCAGGGGCTTTTATACAAAGGACCGCGGTTGATTTTGGGGGAAACAGAAACCATTTTGGAAATCTATCTTCTTGATTTTGACAGGGACATCTACGGGCAATGTGTCTCATTTAAACTCTTGGGCTTTTTGAGGGGAGTAATCCATTTTCCCGACACGGAAGCATACAAAGAACAATTGAAAAATGACATTAATACCGCCCAAAAAATCTTCCGAACTTCTAAAGATTAGTTTTCTTTGTTAAAATCAAGATATTATAGAAATAGTTGCCTCTTTAGCTTAGTGGTAAAGCAGCGGTATCGTAAACCGCCGACGTCGGTTCGATTCCGACAAGGGGCTCAATAAGGCTGGTATAATATTGTTTATGCAGTATACATCACACCGCTTGCGTTCACAGGAGAAAAAGCTCAATAAAAAGCTCGTTAGAACTGTCATTCTGATATTAGTCGGCACCATTGCCGCATTCCAGATCGGTTTGCCGGTATTGGCCAAAATTGTCGTTGGGTTGTCATTTCTGAGAAAAGATAAGGGCATTACAGAACAGTCTGCCGTCAGCCTGTTGTTTCCTCCGGCTTTAAATTCCCTACCGGAAGCCACCAATTCAGCCATGATCATTGTCTCGGGAGTCACGGACAAAAACAGTTCTATAGTCATTTCTGTTAACGGCGAAGAAGAAAAGAGCGCATCGGATAATGAAGGACAATTTGAATTCAGGGGAGTCAGACTTCAGGAGGGTGAAAATACCATCGAAGCCTATCTGGAAAAAGAGGGAAAAAGAAGCTCCTCTGCCGGTTTGAATATTATTTATAAAAAAAAGCCGCCGGAAATTACCATCAATGAACCGGAAAACGGCCGTAAATTTTTCGGGGAGGATAAAACTGTAATTATCAGAGGAACAACGGAAAATAATGCCCGTCTGAGTGTCAATGACCGCTTTATTATTGTCGAACCGGACGGCGATTTTGAATACAACACGTCATTAAATGAGGGCGAGAATAAATTTATTTTCAAATCTTCTGATATAGCCGGTAACAGCCATGAAGTTGAATTTAAGCTTGAGTACTCTCCTTAAATTTTTGCTGTAACCCTGATAAAAGATAAAACCAGACCAGGAAATAAGTAAAGAACAGTGAATTTAAAAACAGGCTGTGCACCGCCGTAGCAATCATCAAGCTTTTGCCCGTTGCATCCAACCGTAAAAACAAGGCTGTTAAAAATCCCAGATAAGCAATCAGGCCTAAGATACCGCTTGAGGCTGCCACAAACAAAAAACTGTTGTCAAAACCGGCAGCCGAATGGCTGGTCAGCCAGTCTTCACGAAGGTATTGGCTGTTGCGGAAATTGAATCTGAGAGTATTAAAACCTACTCCCAGAAACGGTTTACTTTTAATAATGGTCACGGCCGATTGCCAGTTCGACAGCCTTTCCCTGATGGAAAAAAGACGTTCCAGTTCGACACCGGCCCCTCCGGGCCTGGGCAGTAAAAATAGGCCTGACAATAATACGATTCCGACCAAAAAATATTTAAAAAACCTGCCAGATCTGAAAGCCCAATATAAGGCTCCGGATACCAACGAGACATAAGAACTTCTGGAATAGGTAAAAGCCAGACTAAAAAGGAGGGCTATTTTATAAATTATTTCCTGTATCTTCGAGGGATTTGACAGCCGGAACAGAAAAAGGACAACCAGAATCAGTCCGAAGTAATTGGGATCAAGTAAAGTTGAAAATATCCGGCGGTAATGCGGATCCCAGCCCAGATAATAAAGATTTCTTAAATCCGGATAAAGGAAATACTGCAGCCAGCCGGCAATTACCAGAAAAATTCCGAAAAGGGAAACTGATTTAACTGCGAATTTTCTTTCTAAGTATTCTTTATCCAAAACAATTAAAATTAACGGGTAAATCTGGAAATAAGCTACAAATCTCGCCAAGTACAAAAGCGAAATTATTTTATCCGTTTGGGAAAGACGGATGGGACTGAACCACCAGCTGGCAAGAGCGACCAGGATAAAAAGGCCAAAGGCTTTAAATTCCGGCCTTTCCCGGTAAAGACTGATAAGATTTTTCCATGAAAATAACAGAAGCAGATTAAGCAGTAAAACGACGATATCCGGAGGATAAAGTTTTAGCGGTTGGGGAAAAAAATCGATTTGGAATAAAGGACCGGCTGAAACAGAGGCTAACAGAAGCACAAGGATAATCTTATGGATTTTTTTCATCTTTAAGGTAAGCAGTATAGAGCTTGCCCCGGGCTAAAAAAGAATGAAAACTCATCATCACGGCCATAATCAATCCGGCCACTCCGTCAAGAAAGCCGAATTTCAGCAGATAGTTTTTAAAGAATTTACCTGCCGGATAGAGCAGGATCTGCCAAAAACCGATTCTTCTCCCCTGCTCTTTCCAAGATTGTGCGACTAGTGTCGAATATTCGTTTATTTTGACTAAAAATTCTTTGATATCTTTATGTGAGGAGTGAATAAAGGGATTTTTCAGATACCCCGTTTTTCCGCTGATTTGCCATACTTCATGAACTTTATTGATCCATCGTCCCCTGTCATACCTGCCTAGTCTTAAAAAGAAGATATGGCCCGTTTCACCGAACTTCAGCAGTTTCCTATAGATGATATCCTGCCTCTTTATAAAATATCCGTTCACATTTCCCGGGTTTTTAAGGATTTTGGTTATTTCCTCCTGTAAATTACGGCTGACTTCCTCATCCGCATCGATTGACAAAACCCACTCATGACTTACCTTGCTTAAAGCAAAATTCCTTTGAGCGGCAAAATCACCGTTTAAACTGTGCTGATGAATCTTTAGAGTTCCCGGATAATCTTTTTGAAACTGCTTAATTATGCGAATGACCGCTTCAGTGGAATTATCCAAAACCAGAACAATTTCCGGACAAAAACTGACGGATTTTAGGCAGGCTAGAATTTTTGTCTCTTCATTTTGGGCCAGAATGACGCTAGATAGGTTTTTGATCACTTTATCCTTATTTTATCCCAAATTATCTTGCCTGCCAAAAGGCATAAATAAACCCAGGCGGAAAGCTTCCTTACCCCGAAATGTTTATTGACCAGCTGCAAATTTGCTTTAAGGTTATAATAGATGGCGCGGTTTGACCAGCGGCCGATAGCCGAACTTAATTTATGATTGATAACCGTTTGGGGTTGGACTCCAATTTTGAAACCGCTTTTTTTAGCTCTCAGGCAAAAATCAACATCCTCGAAATAGAAAAAGAAGCGCTCGTCAAATAAGCCGATTGACTGAAAAACCTTTCTTCTGATTAGCATGCAGCAACCGCTGACATAATCCGCTTCTTTTGTATACTTTTTAAAATGCTTTTTTTCTTCCAAATGGCTAGTTCTGCCGGTCCAAGGGTTTAACCTTCCGCCGTAATCAAATATTGTTTCTCCATCACTATTGAGGAATTTGACGACTGCTCCGCTGATGTCATTTTCGGATTTGCTGATCTCTCCGAAAAAGTTTTTGGGGACAGTAGTATCATTATTTAGAATCAAAAAGTATGAAATAGCTTTATCTTTGACTGCTTCTTTTAAACCCCGGTTGACTCCGGCGGCGAAACCCAGATTTTTTTCATTTCTGACAAGTCTGATATTTTTATAATGCTGAAAGTTTTCCTTTGTACCGTTATCGGCTAAAAAAATAGTGAGTTTAATTTCTTTTTTATTCGCTTTATAAAGGGAATCCAGGCAGTCTATGGTATCCTGGTACTTGCCGAAATGGAGAATGACGACAGCTATATTTTTCATGTCTGTTTTAGAGTTTCTTTCAGTAATTTTTCCAGCCTGTCAGCGGATTTTGGCCAAGGCCAATTCTCTTTCACATAGTTTCTGCGGTAATCCCGGTCATTATCTTTGGTTTTTAAAACATCTTCTATTTTTTCAGCGAAAATACTCTCTTCCCTGGCTGAAATTTTACCCAGCCTTTTGTCAGTTAATATTTCCGGGATACCTCCTCCTCCGGTGGATAAAACCGCAAGCCCGCATGATAAAGCTTCCAAAATAACCAGACCGAACGGTTCATTTAACGGCGCGTAAAGGAAGAGCCTGGCTTGATTATAAAGCCTTATCAGATTTTCATCGCTTATATTCATCTCCAGCTTAAGCTCTACCCTTTTTTCTTTCGCTAAATTTTTTAAATAAACTGTCTCATTGCCTTCCGGACCGGCAATAACCAATGACGGCCTCTCATTTTTAGGTATTATGGCTATGCTATTGATAATGAAATCATGTCCTTTCAGAAGTGTCAAAGCTCCGACGGATAGTACAAAATTTTCCTTTTTAATATTTAATGGTTTAAATAAATCGCTATCAACACCCGGATAATTTAACCAAACTTCCCTGCCGTAAATATTTTCCAAATATTTCTGGCAATATTTTGAAAGAGTGACTATTTGGCCGGCATTTCGGGCATTCTCCCAATCTGTTTTCTTCAAAGGAAATCTGAAGGGAAGCGTCAGGTTATAGGTCAATTTATTGTTTTCTCTGGGAATATTTTCATAAAATTCCCGCTTTGGTTCCGGACAGGAATACAAAGAAGGGATTTTCAAATATCTCAAAACATAAGGAGCTTGGGTCAGGTAGCAGGGATGGACAAAAGCTACATCATATTTGCCGCTGTTTATTCTTTCTGCCATTTGACTATAGGCTTTTTTAAGATCCGTATAGACAGATATGACAGAATAGGGGAATTTTTCCGGCTGATGATATGGAAATCTGTAAACATGCTGCACAAATTTTGTTAACGGTAAAAAACTTTCATTGGTCCCGTTTAATATAAAGAGGTCCAATTGATGTTTTGCCGATAATCTTTTTACCAGCTCAAAAAGAGCCCGTTTCTGTCCTCCGGCAGGCAGATTATGGACAACTGCAATTCTCATCTTAGCCTTCACACTTCCACTTCTCATTACACCTCGGGAGTGTCATATCTAAATAATCGGGTAAAAAATGCATACATTTGAATATTGCCCTGATACAGGCCGAAGATGACGGCTGCCCGGAAACCGTTATATCCGTCCAGAAACCCACGTTTACGATAATAACAGCGAAAAAAATGCCTGGCAGTTTCCAGAAAGATCCCGCTAAAAAATGACGCTGCCGCTGTTTTTGATTTCGCCAAATCGCTTCCTTCGATTTTAATGTAATTTATTAAACGGAAAAAAGACAACCAGGAGTTGTACTTGCTTCGTTCAGGACTATGAAGTATCTCCACATCTTTTATATATCGGGTTTTCTTTTCGGGTATCTGGATTTGGGCATGGATAATCCCGGAATATTTATAACCTTTGTGGTTACGGAATAGTCTCAACTGCCAATCAGGGTAAAAGTAGCCATGTTTCAAATAGGTCTTATCATTTATATAATTCCTCCTCGGAAACCAATACCCGTCGATATCCTTTTTCTTAACCAACTCCCGTATCACTTCTTGAGCCCCCTCCGTCAACTCCTCATCCGCATCTAATGTTAGTATCCATTCATTATTACTTTTTGAAATTGCATAATTTTTTTGAACAGAGAAATTAATAAATTTTTGGGAATATATTTGTTTTGTATATTGTGATAATTCATTAACTGTATTGTCTCTACTATATGAATCAACAATGATTAAATTATCACCGTATTTTTTCCTAACTAATTTATTTATATTTTTTTCTTCATCTTGAACTATTACTACTAAATCTATTTTAAAATCTCTGTTAATAGCTATTGACATAACTGTAAATTATATTTAACTTATAAATATAAATGGTTTTAATTATTTTATTAATACTAATTTTTTCTCTTTTTATTCCTACTAAAGTCTGGTCAGTTTTTGTTCCTGAAAATTCTCCTATTTTATCAAAAGGATCTACTTGGGACAAAACGAATGTTTATGGTCCCTCAGTAATATTTGATGATAATAATATCTATAAATTATGGTATACAGGGTATGATGGTTATAAAGCTCAAATTGGGTATTCTAGCTCTGATACTTACCTAAATTTTTCACCTAATCCGGTTTCTCCAATTATCCCAGGTACAATTATATATCAGTATGATGGAGGTGTAGAACATCCAAGTGTCCTTAAAATATCAAATAGCTTATAT
Source organism: Candidatus Gottesmanbacteria bacterium RIFCSPLOWO2_01_FULL_42_22 (assembly GCA_001779315.1). GTDB lineage: Bacteria > Patescibacteriota > Microgenomatia > 2-02-FULL-39-11 > 2-02-FULL-39-11 > GWA2-43-14. The sequence goes on from MFJU01000001.1 coordinate 67,284, forward strand.
AAAATGTGGTTTCATCGTGCTAAATCAAGTTTTAATAGCTTCGAACTATATTACGCAGAATCTACAAATGGCACAATTTGGACAAATTACACTAAGCTTTTATTTACTAATCAAACAACATGGGATCAATATAGTCAAACAGCACCATCAGTTATATACGATGAGAATGATGAAAATATGAAATATAAAATGTGGTATACAGGTTCAGGATATTTTAATAATGAGCCTAGAATGTGGAGAATAGGTTTTGCATATTCTAATGATGGAATTAATTGGACTAAAAACGTAGAACCAGTATTAATAGCTGATCAATATTGGGAAGACAAGAGAGAATTAACAGGAGTAGCAAATCCTCATGTACTAAAAATTTCTGACAAATATCACATTTGGTACCATAGCAATGAAAAAATAGGTTATGCTGCTTCAAGCGATAGTGGAATGACTTGGAATAAATATATCGATCCAATACTTTCTGCTAAATCTGGAACATATTATAGCTCGTCTGTATGGGATCCATATGTTGTATATTATGATAATAAATTTTATCTATTTTTTTCCGCATTTAGTTCAAGCTCTAAACATATTGGTGTAGCTACCGATACTTCATTACCTGAAGTTGAAAAACCGACGGAGACGCCGACGGCGACTCCGACGGTGACGCCGACGGCCACTCCGACTCCTACCATTCCTAAAAATTCTCCGATTATCATTATTCCCGGATTGGGAGCATCCTGGAATTCCAAAGACATTATATCCTGTGATACAGGACAGTCCGGAAAATGGAGTAAAACTCCGTTTGTTACCGTCTATGACCGCCTGATTAAAACTTTGCAGAAAAATGCCAAGTTAAATCAAAATAAAGATTTTTATGTCTATTATTATGACTGGCGCCTGCCAATAAACGATCAGACCAAAAAACTTAAGACATTTATTAATAAAGTAACTTCAAAATCGAAAGCGAGACTGATCGGCCACAGTCTCGGAGGTTTATTAATCAGAGGCTATCTGACGGATTACCCTCAGGATGATAAGGTTTATAAAGCAATGACTATCGGTACCCCTCATTTAGGTACAATTCTAAGTTACCCATTGTGGGAAAACGGAGAAATCTGGTTTGATGATCTGGCTACCAAAATTCCCATAACGCAGCTTATAAATTATTGCCGGGTAGTGAAAACTGTCATGAATCTGGGTACTGTTACTAACGGTCTGGTCAATATTGACGTTAATACTTATAAACTGATGAGTCCGCGCGAAACAATTGTGGCTCTCTCCCCTTCCATAGAATCCCTTTTGCCTGGTTTTGATTATTTAAAATTAGACGGCCAGACAGTTCCCTTTTCATCATTAAAATCACAAAATATTTGGCTTCAAAACCATCCCCCGGATGATCTCCGCACAAAATTAATTACTGACACCATCTCCGGATCCGGCTTTGATACCCTCAGATATCTTGAAATCGAACCGGCTCCGGCAAAGGATATACAAGCCGGCAACTGGCTTGACGGAAAACCGGTCAACCGGGAAAAAGATGAATCAGGTGACGGAACAGTCCTGTCTATGAGCAGCCAGTTGAATAGTGCAGATAATCAGGTGTTAAACGCTGATCATGTCCAAATAGTCTATTATGATGAAGCACTAAAGAAAATTCTTGAGTTTCTCAATCTCAAGGAAATTTCCCCTTTTGGAATACAGGCTGTACCGGAAGCTGATGCTGATACTGCCATAACTTTGATGTCCGATAAAGATGCGGTTATTGAAGCAGTTAAACCTGATAATCAGAAAGTTATCGGTCAGGATAATCTATTGGCTTTATTTAATCCTTTGAAAGGGAATTACAAATTGAAAATAAAAGGAAGCCAAAACGGACAGGCAGTCTTGCAGACAAGCTGGTTTAGTAAAACCGGAGGAATTGAAACCGATACCTATGCTTTAAAACTTAAGAAGAATAAGTGGAATAACTATCTTCTTCTCTATATGCCTGAAAGCCAAAATAAACTGCTTATGGTTCCGAATTAAGAAGGATAACCGCTTTATTATTTCCTTGATAGTGGCCGCTGAGGGATTTGAACCCCCGACCCCTGCAATGTGAATGCAATGCTCTAGCCAACTGAGCTAAGCGGCCTTTTCCACTGAATATTATAGCTAAATAGTGCTTGCAGTGCTACCTTGGGTTTACCTATAATTAGAAAATATCATGAATAAGCCGCATGTGGTAATAAATACTGATGACAGAAAGCCCCAATCTGACGTGACGGTAAATGATTATGTCGAAAAAGAGGTTGAAGACGACTCTAAGCAAGAGTTTTTCCTCGTCAAGATTTTCAGATCAGGAATAAATTTTGTCTTTGATTTCCTGGAAACCATTGTCGTAGCTTTATCTGTTTTTGTGGTCATTTATCTTTTTATTGTCCAGCCTCATGAAGTCAAAGGTTCCTCCATGGAGCCGACTTTCCAAAATAACGAATATATCATCACTGATAAAATCAGCTACCGCTTCGGCAAACCCAACCGCGGGGATGTCGTTATTTTTAAAGCTCCGGTCAACCCGGACGTCGATTACATCAAAAGAATTATCGGCCTACCCGGTGAAACGGTCATGGTCCAGAGCGGCCGGATCTATATTGACGGCAAAATGCTTAACGAACCTTATTTGGAAGATTTAACACCCATTTTTCCCGGCGGTTTTATCAAGGAGGGTGTAGTAGTTTCCATACCCGAGAACCATTATTTCGTCATGGGAGACAACAGGCCCCACAGCTCCGATTCACGTGAATTCGGCCCGATTGAAAAGAAACTGATTATCGGTAGGGCGGTTTTCCGCTATTGGCCAATCAATAACCTGGGATTGATTCCGGGCGCAAATTACAGATACTAAAATACTGGGGAAATCAGGAATAAAGCTTAAGAAGCTGTTCGTAAAGTTTACGGATTTCGTCGGTAGTTTTTTCCGGTATGCCTTTAAGAGTAATTTGGATTTTGGCGGAAATGGTTGACTGGTAAATTTTAACCGGCAGACTTAACTTTGTCGAGAGGTCCGAGGCCAGTTTTTCCAATTCCACGCTTTGAATTCTTTCCGCGCCTTTTCTGACGGGCATATCCCGTGCTTCCTTCATTTTTCTGACCATATCCTCTGTCCTTCTGACTGAGGAACCGTCGGTCAGAATCTGTTTGTAAGCATCGACCATCAACCGGGTGTCAGTCAGTCCGGCGATGGCCCTGGCATGGCCTTCGGTGACATCCTGCGAAATAAGTCCGTCTTTAATAGCATCAGGAAGGGCTAAAAGTCTGAGCGTATTGGAGACGTAGGCCGGGCTTTTGCCGATTCTTCTGGCAATTTCCGTCACCGGAATAGCATATTCATCGATTAACCTCTGAAAACCCTGGGCTCTTTCTATCGGATTTAGATCTTCACGCTGGACATTTTCTACCAGAGCCAGTTCCAGCATGCCACGGGCATCCGTTTCTTTGACGACGACCGGCACAGTTTTTAAACCGACAATCCTTGAGGCTCTCCAGCGTCTCTCACCGGCAATAATCTGATAACCGGCCGGAGTCTTGGCAACTACCAAAGGCTCGAGTACCCCGTGCTCTTTGATGGATTCGACCAGATCGACCAGTGATTCGCTTTTGATGAGATTTCTGACCTGAAGAGGGTTCGGCTGCAGGAGATTAATATCCAGATTAATCAATTCTTTATAATGTGGTTGAAGATTATCCATGTTATTCAGCCGACAGTGACGATTTTCCTGTCTAGGTGTCTCAGGAAACTGACTACCCCGCTTTTGACGGCATACAAGGTATGGTCTTTGCCCATTTTTACTCCGTTACCCGGATGAAATTTCGTACCTCTTTGGCGGATAATGATATTGCCGGGGATGACTTTTCCGCCGGCGTAAATTTTGACGCCCAGTCTTTTTGAAACTGAATCGCGGTTGCCCTTGGTCGTCCCGCCGGTTTTAATATGTGCCATAAGAAGATTTTACCACGCCTGTCAATCCTTTTTTTCCCGCTTTGAAGCGCTTTTGCTGATTTTCTCTATTTTTATATCGGAAAGCATCGGCCGGAAACCCATTTGCCGGCGGTATCTGACCTTGGCTTTAAATTTAAAAACATCCAATTTTTTTCCCTTGTATTGTTTCATTACCAAGCCGTCAACCTTAAAATTGGGAAGATATGGCTTGCCGATAACTACCTCATCACCGCTATTAACCATCAGGATCTTTTCAAAGGAAAATTTTTTGCCCTCCTCTGTTTCGACCTTATCGACCGTCACAGTTTCTCCTTCGGAAACCTTGTATTGCTTACCCCCTTGCTCGATGACAGCGTATTTCATGAAACTCTATTATATTAAATCAGCTAACGGATAACAAGCTCATTTTCCCGGCGGCTCTTTCCGATGGCATTCAAGATTCCCAAAGATAAAAAAGTGCTGATGATGGAACTGCCGCCCGATGAAACTAACGGCAAGGTAATTCCGGTGATGGGCAAAATTCCCAAATTCATGCCGATATTGATGAATACCTGGATGAAAATCTGTAAAAAAATGCCGATTGAGATCAATTTACCCATCTGGTCCTCGGCTGAGAAAACGATGGATAAGATTCTGACTAACAGAAAAAAGTATAAAAAAATCAGTACGATGCCCCCGATAAAGCCCAATGACTCGACCAGAGTGGCAAAAATAAAATCAGTCTGAAATTCGGGCAGGAAAAACAGTTTGCTTTGGGTTCCGCGTCCTAATCCCAAACCCCACAAACCGCCGCTCCCCACAGCAATCATCGATTGGATGGCATTATAGCCTGAGCCTGCCGGGTCAATGGCGGGATTGAAGAATGACAAAATACGCTGTTTCTGATAGCTTTTTAAAAACGTCCAAAATGCCGGAGTCAGAATGGTAAACAAGATTGAACCCGATATTACCAAAGACAGACTGATGCCTCCGGCCAGCAACATACCTAAGAAAAAGACGGCATAGACAATAGTATTGCCCAGATCAGGCTGCAAAAAAACCAGGATAAGAATAGGCAGAAACAGACAATTTATAAAAAAAAGATTTCCCGTCCTCGACAGATCGCGTTTACTGATCAGGTAAGCGAAAACAACAATCAGAATTGGCTTCAGAATCTCGGAGGGTTGTAAAAGGAAAAGGCCGAAATCAATCCAGCGGTGGACTCCCCTGATTTGAGGCAGAAAAAACAAAATGAGTAAAAGAAAAACTGTCAAAAGATAAAAAACCACCGAAAATCTTGACCAGATGCGGTAATTAATTGTAGATATTATCAGATAAATTAATAATCCAAAGATTATAAAAACGCTTTGTGCCAGGAATTCATTCGTACCTACCGAAGCCAATATGAAAATACTGATGCCTGCCAAACCCAAAGATGGAATTAAGAGAAAAGGGTCCAGCTGATTGAAGAAACGCTTCATGCCAAGCTCACCAAATCTTTATCTGCCGATTCAAGCGAAAGTGAAAGGGTCTCTTTTTTTATATAGTCCTCAAATTCCGGGGGGTATCCCGTTAAAGTCAGTTTAATTTTATCGGTCAGTCCCAGTCCCATTTCTTTACGCATCAGCTGCACCCTGCGTACGATCTCCCTAGCCCGGCCTTCTTTTTCCAAATCCTCTTCCGAAACTTTAATTTCTGTAACGGGATATTTTATCTTGTTGTTTACGACAATATTTTTGACATTAAGTTCAGCCAAAATCAAATCCCAAACTTCGGCAGGAATGTTTTTAGGATTCTCTTCTGTCTCTACCTTTAACTTTATTAAAGGCCGCCTGACTTTTATACCCATAGATTTTCTCAGTGAATGGCCTTTTTCCACGATTTTTCTGGCTATATCCATATCTTCGGACAATTGCTTGTCCCGCCTGATTTTATCGGATTCGGGAAAGAAGGCTAAATGGACCGACTGCCCGTCTGTTAGATTGAGATGGATCTCTTCGCTTAAAAAAGGGACAAAAGGAGCAAGAAGCCTGCTTAAGTTAAGTAAAACTTTAAAAATTGTTTGATGACACAGGAATTTATCCTGCGAATCGGCAGATGTCGGACCTACCCGTCCTCTGGAGCGCCTGATATACCACTGAGACAGATTTGTAACAAAAGAGGATATGCATGAGGTTGCTGTGACCGCATCAAATTTATCCAGGGATTCAGTTGAAATTTCAATAACCCTGTTTAATTCAGAAATAATCCATCTGTCCAATACATGTTTTTCCTGCCCGTAATCTTTCTTGGGGTTGAAACCGTCAATACCTGCGTATGTGACAAAAAAATTGTAAATATTCCATAACAGGAGATGGAATCCCCTTCTGGTTTCATCAGCTTTGCGGTAACCGAAAAGGATATTCAGTTCAGCATTTTGGCAGGCAAACATCCACCTCATGACATCGACTCCGATTGAATCAGCGCCTTGGTTAAAATTAATGGCATTGCCCCAGGATTTGTGCATGGGACGGCCGTCTTCCCCCAAAACAGAAGCATACCCTAAAACTATCTTAAAAGGATTTCTTTTTTCCAATACCGTTGACATGGCAATCATGGAATAAAACCAGTTCTTAAACTGCCCAGGGAAGGATTCGGTTATGAAATCAACAGGAAACCAATCCTGCCAATACTTTTTATCAGTAGTGTAGCTTAATTTTGAGGTTTCAGGATCAACATAGGTGGAAAAAGGCACAATACCGGCATCGAGCCAGACATTGCCCACGTCCGAAACCCGGCTGACAGTTTCAGTGCATTTTGAACACTTTATTTTTACTTCATCAATATAGGGTTTATGGGGGCTTTTGCCTTCAAATTTCTCCCAGCCGGAAACCGCCCTCTTTTTCAGTTCCTCTTTTCCTCCCAGAACTTCGAAATTAGCGCATTTTTGGCATTCAAAAATCGGCAAGGCCAGACCCCAGTAGCGGTTCTTTTTGCTGATCAGCCAATCGTGCATATGGAGAAGCCAGTCGAGTTCCCTTTCCAAACCAAACTTTGGTCGCCAGTCGATCATCTGCGCTGTCTCCTTCATCATTTGCCTTAATGTTTTGCCTTTGCCCGTTACATGCTTTTCAGGCCTGTCCATAGCTATATACCATTCTTCGGTCACTTTCCAGACCAATTCCGTCTTACAGCGCCAACAGGCCGGATATCGGTGAGTATAATTTTCGATTTTCCAGGCAAAACCCTCATTTTGCATATGATCCAGGATAATCTCGGGATGTTTTTTGGCATTTTGGCCGCTAAACTTTCCCAATCCCGGCAGATAATCGGCATTATCGGCAATCACCGCAATCATCGGTAAATCCAGTTTTTTGCCCAAAGTAAAATCTTCCTGACCAGCACTGACTGCCGTATGTACCAAACCCGTGCCTTCGCTCGTCGAAATGGGCATTATTTGCACATCTGTCGGTATAACAGAATGGAATTTAGGATGACCGGCTATTTTCTTGACAGAAGGAAGGTTGTCAAACGCTCCCCTGTATTTTAAACCTGTCAATTTGGCACCCTTAGCTTTTTTGACAGTTTTACCTGTTTTTCCGAACAGTCTTTCAACGGCTTCTTCCGTCACCCAGTATTTATCCCCGGATTCCTCCCTAACCAGAACATAATCCAGATTCCCATCAACTGCCACGGCAATATTAGCGGGTATGGTCCAGGGCGTTGTCGTCCAAACCAGCAGATATTCTCTCTTTCTACCCGCAAGCGGAAGACGCATATAAATAGATTTATGGGTAAGCTCCTTGTAATCCTCAGTCAACATTTCATGCTGGGAAATGGCGGTTTCGCAACGGGGACACCAGGGCACGCTGTCAGGGCCTTTATAAATCCAGCCCTTTCTATGGCAGGTTTTTAAGAAATGCCAGATCATAAAATTGTTTTCATCGGACATGGTGTAATATGAATTGTCCCAATCCATGAAATAACCCAATCTCTTACTCTGCTCCGTCTGGATTTGGCTGTATTTCATGACTCTGGCCTTGCACAGCTCGACAAATTTGGCAATTGAGGCTTTGCGGTCATTAGGGACTAAATTTTCTATGTCCTTTTTTTGGTGGATGCCCAATTCTTTTTCTACTTCGACCTCGACCCATAAACCCTGGCAGTCAAAACCGTTCTGGAAACGCTCTCTATAGCCTTTCATGTTGAAATAGCGCTGCCAGAGGTCTTTATATGTCCTGCCCCAGGCATGATGGACGCCCATGGGGTTATTGGCGGTTATCGGACCGTCCAGAAAGGAAAAGCGTTTCTCGGAAGCTTTATTTCTGCTTAAATATTTCTCGACTAAACCAGTCTTTTCCCAATCGGCCAGTATCTTCTTCTCCATTTCCGGAAAATTGACATTCTGCATCACTTTTTTGAACATACTACGTATTTTACCCGATTTTACCCAAGAAGTGAAAAGTTTTTGGGGAGCAAGAGCTGCCCTTGCAAGGAAAATTTAGTGCTTGCCTTGGCGCAGGAAGGCGGGGATGTCCTATTCGTCTAAAGCTTTTTGCTACAATACTTTTCAGAAATTCTACGAAACATAAACTCTTTCTTAAGTCTTAAAGGACAAAGATAAAATATTAGATGGGAAGAAACAATTCAACTATTAGCTTTGCTATGTTTCTTCGCCATGAAGAAATTTAAGAAGTTTTATTATTATTAAATTTTTATGTTTGTGGTTCTGGTACACGAGTAAATACAACAGTATCCATATTCGATTCAATTCTCTCGCCTTCTCGTGTAAACGCTCCGTTTACTACTCTTACGCCTTCATAACCATGCTTTTTAAGTGCATTTGCAATATGATCAGAACTTAAATGTCTCATTGACATTGGATTTGCAACAAATATTTCACCTTCCTCAATATACGTTTTAGGTCCTATACCGTATATTTGTTCTCCCTCGCTTAAACCTAATAATCCTGGCCTTCTATCAATAGACACTGTCATAACGACCTATATTATCAAATTAAAACTTATTGTCCTGGTTCATAACCTCCCGTAGACTTCTCCTTTCTTTTTCAATAGATAATACTCCATCGGAGTCAGATAGTTAAGCG
>MFJU01000002.1 GCA_001779315.1 Candidatus Gottesmanbacteria bacterium RIFCSPLOWO2_01_FULL_42_22
AAAAAAGAGCGAGTTATTCTGCCGCTCCTTTTTTAAGAAAAACCAACCGTTTTTGATACGCTTCTGCGAAGGAGGGTGGGTCGGGATGGAATCGAACCATCTGCCTCTTTCTTATCAGGAAAGCGTTCTACCAGTGAACTACCGACCCATTTACGTTCTGTTCTACCGCTTCAACCAGCAACCCCAAATTAATTAAGATTATACTATTTTAGAAGATTTTATGAAAGCCAACGATGAAGCGGATTAACGATATTTTGCATTACCTCTTCGCCTTTTTCAGTCAAAGGGGGGATGACCAGAAGTACTAAAAATATTGAGACAATAACCTCAGTAATAGTTAAAAAGCAGTAGTAGTAATGTTAAAGGTTATCCACCCGAAACTGCACCAGGAGTTACTTTTACAGGGGGAGCTCCACCACCGCCGATTGGAGTTTCAGCTTGCGGTTGTCCACCTGTAGACGGACCAAAATCAACTTTAGTGCTTCTTCCACCGCCACCACCGATTGGAGAATGAGCTAAAGGCCGTGCGTGAGAATTATCATGAAGAGAACTTCCTCCTTCGTCTATTCCTGGCGTTTGTGAATCTTCCAATGGAGTACCTACGGCCGGATTATAAATTACCCTTTCCCTCATTTTTTATATCACCTCCTCTCAGATCTTATTTGTCATTATATATTAACTAAGTATATTATAAAAGAGAGAGTTTTTGAATTGCAAGGAGGCGCGTGGGGGAATCGGACCCCCGCATAGCTGTATTTGTCCCGCACTTTGCTTTATGAGGCGCAAGGGGGAATCGAACCCCCGCATAACTGTTTTGCAGACAGCCGCGTTTCCACTTCGCCATTGCGCCGAATTTAGCAAATGCGGGATCCCGTGCATCTAAGCCCCGATTTCATCGGGGCAAGATGTTTCGGGACACACAGCCACGTTTCCACGGAGTTTATCCCGATCATCATCGGGGCCCAACGCGCCGTGAACGTCTCTGATTTTACCAAAGTTAGCGGTGATTGTTAACTGGCAGTAAATTTGCCGGGGTCGATGGTGATTTCATTGCCTTCCTTAAATGATCCGTCCAGAAGTTTTTTGGCCAGGTAATCCTCGAGAGAGGTTTCTATCGTCCTTCGCATGGCGCGGGCTCCGAATTCCCGGCTGGCTCCGGAGGAAGCCAGGAAATTGATTAGTTCATCGGTCGGTCTGACCCTGATTTCCTTATGAGCCAGCCTGCGGTTGAGGGAATTCAGCTGCAGTTTGGCGATTTCCCGTAAATTCCCCTGTGATAAAGGCGTAAAAACAATGGCGGCATCAAAGCGGTTAATAAATTCCGGAGAAAAAATCTTCTCACGCAGAATAAATTCGACTACCTTATCCTGCAGATTGTTTTGGGTATATTGCCCGCTTTGCAGGGTTTCGCGGATAAATTCCGAGCCGGCATTGGAAGTGGCGATAATGATAGTTTGGCGGCAGTCAATTTTTTTACCGGAAGCGTCATGAATATAGCCTTCGTCCAAAAGGGTCAGAAAGAGGTGCTGGATCTCTTTGGGTGCTTTTTCGATTTCATCAAAAAGAATTAAGGTAAACGGATTTTCCGTCAGTTTCTCCGTCAGTTCCCCGGCTTGCTGGGAAGCATTATGCCCTAATAGCCTTGAGAGACCTTCTTCGCCCTGGTATTGGCTCATATCAAATCTTTGCATCCTGTCCTGGCCCCCGAAATAACTTTCAGCTAAGGCTTTGGCTGTTTCCGTCTTGCCTACACCGGTCGGTCCCAAAAAAAGGAAACTGCCGATGGGTTTGCTTTCGGAGGAAACATTCAAACGCGCTCTTCGCAAAGCTCCGCTTAATTGCCGTATGGCCGAATGCTGGTTGATGATGCGCAAATGGAGAATATCCTCCAAATTAGTCAGTTTCTCTTTTTCACCGCTTTTAAAATTGCCCAAAGGTATTTTCAGTTTTTGGGACAGGTAACTGTCAATATCTTCGGCTGTTATAAAATTCTTTTTTTCAGAGGCGATAATGGAATTTTCCATAAGTTCAATGGCTTTGGCCGGAAAAGGGCTTGAAGTCAGGTAGCGTTCGGCATTTTCGACGGTTTTTTTTATGGCGGAATATGATACCAGGGTATGGTGTTTTTCCTCCAGCATGGGAACGATAGAAATTTCCAGTTCCCTGATGACGGTTTTTATGTCAGGCGGGTAAATAAATATCTCCTCAAACATGCCCGTTAAGGTGGCGTTTTTTTCCAGGAAGCGGTGGTAGTCTTCCGTTGTGGTCAAGCCGATAAAACCCATCCTCCCGCGTGCAAATTTTTCAAAGACGTCAGTTAAATTCAGTCTGCCGCTGCCTTCGGAGATATATTTGTCGATTTCGTCAATAAAGAGGATGATATTGCCGGCGGATTGCGCCTCAAGGTAAATATCGGAAAAAATGGCTTTAATATCCGCCAGATTTTTTTCTCCGGAACAAAGGGTATGCATGTCGATTTTGATAATCCGCTTTAAAAACAGCCGGCGGTCGCACTTTCCGGAGGAAAGGTTGCGGGCTAAAGTCTCGATAAGCATATGCCTGGCTATGCCGGGTTCGCCGATAATAAGTACATTATTATTGCTGCTTTTTAAAAGGGCCCTCTCCAATTTTTTTATTTCTGCCTCCCTGCCTAAAAGAAAAGGAAAAGGGGAAGGTTCGGCTGTCAGGTCACGCGAATATTTATCCAGTTCGACGGTATAGCCGTATGACCAGTCCATGCCGACTCCGGAAAGAGTTCTGATCCTGTCAAGGTCCTCCATGAGCGGTTTTTCGGCAAGTTTTTCGAGTTGTTTGTACCAGTTGAGGCATTCGAAAAAATCTTCACGGCTCACTTTTTTCAGCGAAAAAGCCTGGATTAGGGATAATTCACTGTAAATTAAATTATAAAGATCTTCATCAGGCAGATTTCCGGCGACTTCATCTTCATTTTGAGGAATCTGTCCGCTAATGGAAAGAGGATTCAGTCCCGATCTGCCCAGAGTAAAGCGGCCGATTTTTGACAGACAGAATGTCTTAAGTAAGGCAAATGCGGTAGCGGTTTTTTTGAATCCCGCGGTTTCTTCGGCAAATTTTTTATGACGGATCAGATACAGGGGATAGGTCAGAAAGGGTACAAGTGCCCAGATTAAAACAGGCGGTATATAGATTAAGGGTAAAACCAGCATCATTGTAAGCCCGAAAATTATTACTGACAGGCGCAAAAATAACCCGATTATTCTTGATGTCAGATTAAAAGAGGCGACGGAAAAAACTTCAGCCAGTTGAAATCCCCGGCCGCGCCTGGTTTGGATCCGCTTCCAGGGAGACAGTAAATGGGAAAGATGGTGGGGAATGGCGCAGAAATAAAAAGCAAAATAGACGGAATTGACAACATAGGTTAACAGCCGGGATAGTATTATACCGTAATGCCAATACAGGTAATCATCCATAAAATCATTCAAAATTGCAGTTTTCAATTTTCGGATTGCAGATGACTTTTTGGGCCCCCGGCACCCTGACGAGATTGGAAACGTAATTAATGATATCACCGATGCCGATAAACTTTTTAAAGAAATTTTCACTGATTTTAAGAAATGAATTGTTAGCGGAGGAGCCGTGGGCTAACACACAGGCTAAATTGAAAGCAGGCTTTCCGAAAACCGTTTTATTCGGGTACTCACAGCCGATTGTTTGGATAAAGCCGGGATTGGCCGCTAAGCACTTGTTTTGGCAGAAACGGTAAGTACCGTCGTCATTTGAGCGGCATTCCTCGCCATTGGTCATTATAAAGCAGTGGGTATAGCCTGCCGGTCCGGTAAAAATACCCCGTTCGCACAGATCCCGGCAGCCGCCCGGTCCGTCCAGAGACAAATTACCGCATAGTCCCTGGCCGCCGCCTGAATTGCACCAGCAGGAAGGGACTCCGGCTGTATAAAGGATGCCGCAGCCCCTGGGATTGAAGCTGCTGGTTTCGGTGGCCGGAGGCGTCGGCGTCCTGGTCGCCGGGCCGATCGGCTGGGTGGGAAAGGTGCACAAATAGTCGGGTGGTACATTGCAGATACTATTTTTCAAAGCATTGCAGTCGGCTTTAGCCTGCGGTCCCAAGCCGCCGTTACAGAAATGATTGATGATTTCTGTCTCGGTACAGCGGTTATGTTTATTGAGTTGGTATAGCCTCTTTAATTCAATCCGGTAACTCATTATGCAGGCTGCGCATTTTGCCGGAAAATTTGGCTGCTGGAAAGCCAGGACGCATTTATTGCCATAACCGGTCGGCAGCGGCGGATAGACGGGATGAGTCTGGGCAAAAGTCAGCGACGATGACCAACGGAAAAAAAGGATCGCCGTAACAGAATAAATAAAGAATTTCCTGACTGATAATGCCGTCATCTTGATTATGGAATAAACCGGCAGCCGTCGGGGACCAGAGGATCACAAATCGCTTTTTGCAGACCGGGCACCCGCGGCAGCTGGTCGATAAACTGGCTCATTTCAATAGGCCCTATTTGTCCGGCCCGCCATTTATTGATGAAATCCTGGAAGGCCACGTTGGATGATAAATAGGTCGATGAACCGGCCGGCGGAGGCAGGAACTTCACGGTAAAATCAACAATCCCGGGAGGAGTCAACCGGCAGGCAGGGGATTGGCAGGATCCCATGTATTCCACATTTTCCAGCACTATGCCCCCGACACCGTAAGCCAAAACATAGACGTCATATTTGCGGTCAGGGAAGAGGTTATTAAACTGGTAATTGAAAGGCTGGCCGGATTGAATTGTATTTTTAGGGATTTCGATATTACGCAGAAACTTTTCCCTGACGTCATTTAACCAGATAAAGACTTTGTTAAACTGGTTTTTACTGATAAAATCCAAAGTCACCTGACCGCTGATTGTAGCTACCGGAGGAATAGCGAATAAACAGTCGTACAAAGTATCATAAGTATTTGCCGGTGAATAAGGTACGGTCACCGCTGTACAAGCCTGGTTGTCAAACTGCCAGTAAGAGGATATTAAGCGGTTGACCGGATTGCCGGCTACCCGGAAACATTTACCGGTACCGTTATCAGAACATTGGCCTTGGGGTGTGAAATCCTTGACTGAATAGGATTTGTCAGCAGGATTGGTATTAGTACAGTCAGTACCGGTGTAATAAACAATATAATTATTATCGTTACAGATCTGCCCGTCGGGAGAATGCCAGGCTGGCGGAGGAATGGTAGGAGTTGGACCTGCGGCTGGAGTGGTTGGTGTGGGGACATTCCCTGCCTGTAGGGTAAAAGTTGTGCCACATTGAGCTTCCGGGCGGGAGAAACCAGAATCGCTCAAAGTAAAGTAACCGCCGGTACTAATGTTGATTGGATATTGATAATTCCAATTTTCGTCAGGCCGGTTGAGGTCATTGTAATTGACCGTAAAGGTGTAGCTATTATTAGTGGAGGGATTAGGATTAGGAACAGTGATTATGTAATGCTGGCCGTTATAATAAATCGGTTTGGCATTGCTTACTGGTGGAGGGGGGTAGAGATTATCCTCGTTATAAAAACCTAAAGTAAAAGAAGTTATTGTCGTACCGGCTGGAGGAGTGCCGTTTATTGTTATCAGTAATGGTTGGGTGGGGGTGAGGATATTTCCTGAAATAGAAGCACTGCTACAGACAGCCGGCCGGTATAATTCGCTTTGGACAGTACAATTGGGGTTGATTGGAGATAGCGGACCACTGCCGTTTTGGACATAAGCTACTATTTGTATCAATTGCAGACTTGACCCATTGATGGGATAAATACCATAGTCTCTCAGAGAAAATAGTTCTGATCCGGCGAGTAATGTCCTGCTGCCTGTTGTCCGCGGAGTGGTATTATTATCTTTAAACATCAGAGGATAGGTGCCCACGGGACAATCGGCAGAGGGAGTATTGATATCTCCGCCCGATTTCACGCAGACTTTTTTATAGCCCCCCGATCCATCGGGGTTACCCATATTCCTGATTTCAAAATAGAAACCATCGGCTGTTGAGCTGGATGTGGCATCAAATC
The DNA here is from genome assembly GCA_001779315.1 of Candidatus Gottesmanbacteria bacterium RIFCSPLOWO2_01_FULL_42_22. GTDB lineage: Bacteria > Patescibacteriota > Microgenomatia > 2-02-FULL-39-11 > 2-02-FULL-39-11 > GWA2-43-14. The sequence continues at coordinate 6,035 of MFJU01000002.1, forward strand.
TGATTGTTTCATTAGCTTTAACCAAAGTTTTATCGACTGTTGCCACTGTGCAGGTTTGGGCAAGAGCAAGAGAAGGAGATAGCAGTTTTATCGCAGATAACAATCCCAGGGAAAATAAAAGAACGCTAAATTTTATCATGGATTAAACTGGCAGCCGCCCGGAACTTTCGGATCGCAGGTATTTTTCTGCAGTCCCGGTACTTGTGTCAGGCGCCTGATAAAACGGGAAATATCCAGAGGGCTCACCTGGTTGTTAATCCATTTATTGACCATCGTTTCAAAGAGAAAGTTCAATTCCTGGGCTGAGGCTCCCTTCAAAGAATCTAGAAATCTTAATTCAAATGTCAGTAGTTCATCATCGGGTCTCTTTTCGCAGGCGACACTTTCGCATGAACCCTGGTTGTATATACCCTGGTTGTCAATCGGTTGGTTTTCCTCATCATAAGCAGTGACGTAAACTTTATAAGTTATATCGTTAAACAGCGGAGTGAAGGTATGTTCGAAAGTTCCTCCGTTTTGGAAACCCTCGGTTTTATCGAAGAAAGTCAGGAAATTATCAGGTTCAGGGGAGGTATCCTGCACGTAAATCCTCAGGAATTTAAAAGGTCTATCCTCTTCCCAACTGACTTTGACCTTTACCCGGATATTGCCTTTCGGTGCTTCTCTATAAGAACAATTCAGCAGCTGGTCATAGACAGTTCCCGGCGGCAGATTTCCCGGTTCAATCATATCGCAATTGTCGGGAACATCAGACCTGGATTGGAATTTAGCCTCCTCGCCCGGATCAATGATCACTCCTCCGGCTTTATAGCAGGGTTTTCCGCTAACACATTTATTTTCTTCTCCTCCGTTTATCTCCTCACTGTTAGTGATATAGCCGACCGGAACATTGCACAGGGAATCGCTGTGAAGGGTGATGAAATTAATCCCGTCGCATTTTTGTCCGTCAGGTGCATACCAGTCTTGGGATGGTGTCGGTGTCAGGTCGGATGGTGTCGGTGTCAAGTCGGATGGAGTGGGGGAAAGCGACCCACTGGGGGAGGCTGTCGGGGACAGGTCTCCTAGTTCGATTTTAAAGCCTTTAACACAGGCCGCTTCCGGACGGGAAAAACCGCCATCGCTAAGGAAAAAATAGCCATTAGTGGAGACGTTTAGCGGTAACTGATTATTCCATAATCTATCTTCATATTGGAAATCAGCCAATTTTAAATTAAAGGTAGCGGAGTTACTGGCTAAGGGGTTATCAGTGATTTTGACATAGTGGTTAGAGCCGGCAGGGCACACTGGAACTGACCAGGTAGCATCTCCGATACCCTGATCAACGCAAATGGGTTTGGAATTACCGGGACCATACGGATTATCGACATTATAAAAAGCCAGCATAAATTTAGAAATGGTAGTTCCTGCTGGTGGATTTCCCTGAATTGCGATGTCTATAGATTTTGATGATGAAATTACATTGCCTGATTTGGAAGATCCGGCGCAGACAGCCGGACGGAAATATTCGGTTATGGCTGTGCAGCCGTCGAGGGGAGTCGGTGCGTCAGTCCCGTTGGAAGCTGCACCGACTATTTGAGCAAGACCGAGATGACCGCCATTGGGTTGCCAAATATTATGATCAAAGGTGAAAAGTTCTTGGGCGGTAGCAATAGTTTTGCTGCCGGTTTTCCTTTTGCCGGTAGCGGGATCTTTGAAGACTAAGGGATAAGTGCCGGCTGGACAGGCAGCCGAGGGGGTATTGACGTCGCCTCCGGTGGTGACACAGACCGGTTTATATCCGCCGGCTCCGTCAGAATTGCCCATATTCCTGATCTCAAAAAAGAAATTCTCATATTCACTATTTGATTCAATTGACAAAGTTACTGATTCTGTGCCTTTAACGACCGGTTTATCAACAGTACAGCTTGCTCCACCGCCACCGCCACCGGTATCGCATTTGCAAATCACGTCTGTGCCTTTCGAGCCGTCTGCTGTACAAGTTGTTGAGCCGTCGCAGATATCACCGACTTTAAGACCCGTACATTTTGTGTTGGAAAAAACTCCGCAGACCTGTCCGTCACCCGGAGGAGGACTATCGCAAGGTGTTTCGCGGGTACAGTAATCCAGGACCTTGCAATCATCATAACTTCTGCCGCCACAGTTGATTATAGGCCCTAGACACCCTACATAGCAGTTGTCAGGAGGGTTACCGGTGCATGTTCCACTATTGGCAGTTCCTACCCATATGCAGGCTTGACGTTGGGAAGGGGTAGGCGTTGTACCGCTTTTACAGCAATTAAATTGGTTTCCACGATTTGTTTGGCAATAGTCATTTCCTTCCGGGATGGTTCCCAGATCACATTCAACTCGTGGAGCACAAAAACCTCCTATATTCCTACAGAAATCAGAAGAATAATCCTTTTTACATTCTTCTCCAGTGGAACATAAATCATTTACACTTATTTTATATCCAGGACAACAGTCTTTATTCGGAGGTTTGCATATATCTTTGATGCAAGAAAGCGGGGTCGGGGAGGGAGTGCGGGATGGAACAGGAGTGCGGGATGGAGTAGTTGATATGGGAGGTGTTATGGTTGGTGTAAGTGTTCTTGTTGGAGTGGGAGTATTAGTAGGGGTTATCCACTCACATTCCTCGGCATCCTGGTATAGGTATCTTGTTTGGGGCGACCATAAGATTTTACAGTCAAGTTTATCCGGAAAATAATACTTGTATTCCATAAATTTTGTATCACCTTTTGGGTTGTATACTCTAAAACACTTGTTAGTAGTAGTACACTTTGTACCATCGGCTGGTACATAATATCCCTTTAAAGTAGTATCATTGCATGGATTGGTAGGTCCTCCCCAATAAGTTGCTACGACTTTGGTCGCAGTTGTTGATAGGTTTTCATTGCATACTACGCTGCTTTTTTTTCCACGCCAGAATCCTCCTGTGGCGGCTTGTTTTTGCAGGTTTTGGGGTTGTTGGGCTAATTTTGCGGCGGCGAAGATGCCGACAGCCATCGTGACCAGCAGTATTAATTCAATACCGGCAAAACCCGCCCTCAGGAGGGTAAATTTCAAATATTTTTTCATCTGCCTAAAACCTGCAAACGATAAACTACAAACTAAAGTATATTGATATCCAGCCGACTCGGCCTTTTAGGATCAAGAATATTGATGCCGTTGGTGGCCACAATCGTTTTTTCCCGGTTAAAGTTGATTTCTGTTTTGCCTTTATTGTTCTGTGCCAGGAAGACGATTTCCGCCACCGTTTCCTTGCCCTTTGGTAAAACGACTGACTTGCCGTCGAATGTGGCCACGCCTGAGACTTTGACAAAATCAGATCCCGTAATATTGATAGGGTAATTGGCGAAAAACTTGCCGGTTGAGACCGAAGTGACTTTCAAATATTCCGGATTATAGGTAACGAAGAAATCAGCCGCGGCTACCTCTGTCCTGCCGGAATCCAAAACCAGAGTCACTTTCATTTCCTCCCCGCTTTTTACTTTGGTATTTTCCGATAAAAGATCCAATTTAGCTTCCTTTTTTATTTCACTATTCTTATTGGCAAATTTCAGGCGGTAGATAGAGGCTGCCAAGATGCCTATGATGAAACAGAGGACAAGGATAAAAATTTTATTTGATGATTTAGTATGGCTGCGTTTTTGCTCCATAATATAAAGGTAAAAGAATCCGCATTCTAAGTCAAGTAAAACTTTGATATAATTAAAAATATGATTCTTTCGGATAGGGACGTTAAAAAGAAATTAGTTGGAGGGGATATTAAGATCAGTCCGCCTATAGATTTGTCATTGCAGCTCGGCTCCTGTTCCATAGATCTGAGGCTAGGCAAGACTTTCCGCATTTTTGAGCACAGCAAACACCCCTATATCGATCCGTTCTCAACTAAATATTCAGCCGATGTCACCAAACTTATCGAAGTTGCCGATAACGAACCCTTTATTCTTCATCCCAATGATTTTGTGCTGGCGACAACAATTGAGCATTTTGAACTGTCAGATGATTTGGTTGCCCGGCTAGAAGGCAGGTCTTCACTGGGGCGTTTGGGCATTGTTGTCCATTCCACAGCTTCCATTTTCGAACCGGGATGGAAAGGTAAAGTGGTTATGGAACTGGGAAACTTGGGCAGGATGCCGGTCGCTTTGTATCCGGGTATGCGTATTTGCGCTTTAACTTTTGAGGAGTTGTCCAGTCCGGCGGATGTGCCTTACCATCAAAAAAAAGGGGCTAAATACGTCAATCAGAAATATCCCGACGCCTCTAAAATCTTCGCTGACAAAAAATAGTTTTATGAATTTAGCTTATAGAATGCGTCCCAGGAAATTCGCGGAGTTTGTCGGTCAGTCGCATTTGGTAGGAAATGACGGAGTTCTGCGGAAAACGGTTGTTGCCGGAAATCTTTTTTCTATGATTTTCTGGGGTCCGCCGGGCAGCGGTAAGACTACTCTGGCTAATATAATCGCCTCAGAATCCGCTGCTGATTTTTTTCATTTATCAGCGGTCGAAAGCGGCAAGGATGATTTACGGAAAGTTCTGGAAAAAGCCAAAGTCAATCAAACTTACGGCAAGCGGACAATTCTGTTTATCGATGAAATCCACCGTTGGAACAAGGCCCAGCAGGACGCGCTTTTACCTTATGTTGAATCGGGTTTGCTTATTCTGATCGGTGCGACCACCGAAAATCCTTCATTTGAAGTCATCAGTCCTCTTTTATCCCGCTGCAGAATTTTTGTACTCAACCATCTAGAAATATCTGATTTAGATAGAATAATAGAATTTGCCTTATCTGACCGGGAAAGAGGTCTGGGAAAATTTAAAATAGATTTCGGAAAAAAGGAAAAAGATTACCTAGTCCGGCTGTCGGGAGGGGATGCCCGGGTGATGCTGAATGCTTTGGAAATTGCCGTCCAGACTGCCAAAAAAAAGGAGATAACCCAAAAAACGATCGAAGAGGTTTTCCAAAAAAAATCTGCCGGCCTTTACGATAAGAAAGGAGATGAGCATTATAATGTCATTTCCGCTTTTATCAAATCCGTCCGCGGTTCCGATTGCGATGCTGCTCTCTATTATTTGGCCAAAATGCTGGAAAGCGGGGAGGATCCTAAATTTATAGCCAGACGCATGATTATCTTAGCTTCTGAAGATATCGGTCTGGCTGACAGGGGAGCACTTATCCAGGCCAATGCCGCATTTGAGGCTGTTGCCAAAATCGGCATGCCGGAAGCACAACTTATATTGGCCCACATCGCGATTTACCTGGCTAGAGCTCCTAAATCGCGGCTGGTGGTAAATTCTCTTGACAAGGCAAAAAAGGCAGTTTATGAATTTCCGGATGAAACAGTGCCTTTGTACCTTCGGAATGCGCCGACAAAGCTGATGAAGGAATTGGGTTTTGCCAAAGACTATACTTGGAGTGAAAAATATGTCGGGCCGAAAAAAGATAAATCATTTCTGCCGGAAAAGCTGAAAGGAAGGAAATTTGTCGAGTGAAAGTCAGCACATTTTTTATAGATTATGAAAAAGAAAAATCTGTTTATCGTTTTTGAAGGCTTGGAAGGCAGCGGTAAATCAACCCAGGCAGGACTTTTAGCCAGCCGTTTACTGGAGGAGGGATTTGACATAAAAGCTACCAGGGAACCGGGAGGCACCAGGATTGGAGAATTGATAAGACAGATTACCCATTCAAAAGATAATGTGGATTTGACCGCGGTTGCCGAAAGCTGTTTGATGGCCGCTTCCCGGGCCCAGCATGTCAGGGAAATTATCCGGCCGGCACTTGACTCCGGTAAAATAGTTATTTCCGACAGGTTTGTCGATTCCAGTCTGGCTTACCAGGGATACGGACGCGAATTAGGGGAGGGGAAAATTACTGCTTTGAATAAAATGGCCGTGGAAGAAGTTATTCCGGATATAGTAATATTTCTTGATGTTTTACCGGAAATAGGCTTTAAGCGCCGCAACGGTACTTCGAAAATTGACAGATTGGACCTGCAGCAAAATGATTTTTACTTGAGGGTTTATGAAGGATATATAAAACTGGCCGGGAAAAACAAAGATAAATATTTTGTAGTTGACAGCAGTAAATCAATTGAAGAAGTTTCACGTGTTATTTGGCAAAAAGTTAAATCATTATTGTAAAGGAGGTGAGTTATGAGCAAGTTATTAATGGGCATTATCGGGGTCGCCGTTATTTTAGGCGCCATGTTTTTCGGCACATATAATAAACTGGTAACACTCTCTACCGGGATTGACGGCCAGTGGGCGCAGGTTGAAATCCAATATCAGAGAAGATTTGATCTGATTCCCAATCTGGTTGCTTCCACCAAAGGATACCTCGAGCAGGAGCAGGAGGTGTTCGGGGCTATTGCCGAAGCCCGTACCAGATATTCTGGAGCAAAAAGTGTTGATGAAAAAGTCGAGTCGGCTACTCAGCTTGATTCGGCATTATCGCGTCTTCTGGTGATTGTGGAGAATTATCCTATTCTTAAATCCAATGAAACCGTGGCCAAACTGATGGATGAATTATCAGGGACGGAAAACAGGATTTCTGTCGAAAGACGCCGCTTCAACGAATTAGTGCAGGGTTATAATCTGACCATAAAAAGGATTCCGACCAATATCCTGGCCGGCATTTTCGGATTCAGGGAACGTCCGTATTTCGAAGCCGTGGGTGGAGCGGAAACAGCGCCGAAGGTGGAATTATAAATTAAGAAAAGGGCACTCCTGGCAATTCTGCAAGGGGTGCCCTTAAAACGATGAGAAAAATCTTTTGCTTATTTATTATTATATGTTTATTCTCCATATTTCATAATTCAGTTTTTGCCGTCAATTATCCTGAAGCCAAAGGCTATGTCAATGACTTTGCCGATATTTACAGCAGTGAATTTGAGACCAAACTGGAAAAGAAATTAGCTGATTTTGAGAAAGCGACAGAATCAGAATTTACGGTAGTCACCGTTGAAAGCCTGGAAGGTGAAACAGTGGAAGAATATACCGTACGGCTTTTTGAAAAATGGCAGATCGGCAAGAAAAAGGAAGACAACGGGTTGCTTTTGCTCATTTCTGAAAAAGACCATGAAGTGCGTTTTGAAGTCGGTTACGGATTGGAGCCGTATCTAACCGACGGCCGGGCAGGCGAAATCATTCGGAAGGATATAGTGCCGAATTTCAAAGAAGCCAAATATGAGGAAGGTACGGAAAAAGCCGTCGATGATTCGATAAAATATATTTCCGATAAGGATATCGCACCCGTGCAAGAGCCGGAGAAAAATGACGGCGGTTTTCCGGTTATTGTCCTTTTTCTCGGCCTATATTTTCTCGGTACATATCTGGCCAGTTTCCTGGGCCGGACTAAAGTAATCTGGCCGGGAGGGGCAATCGGCGGTTTGCTGGGGGTCATTATCGGTTTAATTATTTCCTCACTTATCGCTGCTGTTTTCTTTGGCCTTTTCGCCGGGCTCTTTGGTCTTTTTATGGATTTCATTCTTTCCAGAAATTATAAGATCCGCAAAGATAAAGGCCTGCCTACAGGATTCTGGCCTTCAGGCGGGGGTTTCAGAACCGGCGGCGGCGGGTCATCCTTCGGCGGTTTCGGCGGCGGTTCCTCCGGCGGCGGCGGCGCCTCTGGAAGATGGTAAATGGATGTTACAAAATTTTGAATTTATCCGGTATAAGAACAGGAGCAATTACCTCTGTATGATGATTGCTTTTTTGCTTTGGACACCATGTAATCTGATTTGTCTCAGGATTCAGGATTACATCTTCGACAGATAAATCAAATTCCTCCATTAAGGCAAATATATCGAACTCATAATCTTTCTGAAGTCCTAAGACTCTGTTTATTTCTTGACGCATTCCGTTTGTAGTTGCTCCGGTACTGATCACATCATCAATCAGTCCGATTTTCGGTATTATTCTTTCGTCTGATTCTCTCATCCATCTTTGTAGTGTTTCCGCCTGTTTTCTACTAATAGCCAGATATTTGCTTCCGGTGATCACATCTATAGGGATAGGTTTCCCGGGATAAACGCTTTTGTTTGAAAAATCATCCAGCGGACCGCGATGAATAATCAAACTCTTAACCTCTCTTCCTAAGATGAAAGAAGCCTTAGCGATTGCTTTTCTGAATAATCCTTCTGATTTTGATGAGGAAACACCAACAGCTATTTCAATGCCTTCTGAAACGATCATTTTTGCCAGTGCATCTGATCCTTTTTCCTCTAAACCCGGATTTTTTTCCGGACTGCAGTCAAGATATGCAATACCGATACCGCCGATATCGACAATTGGTAATTTGAAATCCATCCCTCCGATATTAGCTGTCAATGCATGAAAAGAATCTTTATTAAATCTTTCTACAAATGATGGAGTTGTGGCTTCTACAGGGAGAGATTGATAACGATTGAGGTATTCAGCTCCGGGCATAGAAGACCTCTTTTAAATTAATGCGGAATAATCCGGGTGCGCTAAAACTTAAAGAAAAGAATCCGAAAAACATTATTAGGGGGCGGGATTATTTGTAATATACAGTCAATAGCTGAATATATCAATATATAATATAAAATTGGGGGATAGCGATAGATTCAGCAGACCAATATGCTAAATTGTCTAGGAAACTCTAAGTTCCTGAACCACATGGAAGTCTGACGGAAGCAGGGGGTGGGGATGGAGTATGTTCGGCTGTACCGGGCATCGATTGCGAGGCATCGTTAGGACTCGAAACATGACCTTTCGGTAATCCAACTTCATTGTAAACATCACCCGGCAATCGATGCCATCCCCCAACAGGTGCCGTTGTAGCAGCTGGACGTGCAGTAGGCGCTGGATCAAGATCTGGTAAGCCATTATCAATTTCATGCATAATCATTTTTAATTGTAGCAATACTGGTGATGCTGTCAATACCAGATTCCGCTTGCCTAGTTCATAATACTCTGTTAAGATAAGCTTTACTTTCAGAAACCGGGAGACTCCTCCCCCGAAAGAATCAGGGGTCCGGTTTTCAGATTAAGGAGATAAACTTGATTTTCGCGGCAGAGTTTATCTCTGTCGTTTTTCATTATTATTGCCGCTTTTGGAAGGATTTACTTATGCAGGATATATCTTTGACGGAACTTTTGGAAGCAGGCTGCCATTTCGGACATAAAGTCACGCGTTGGCACCCGAAAGCAGAAGCCTTCATTTTTCAGGCCAGGGAAGGGGTTCACATCATTGACCTGGTCAAAACTAAGCAGGGTCTGCAAAAAGCAGCTGAATTTGTCTTTGAACTTGGAAAATCAGGCAAAATACTTCTTTTGGTCGGTTCCAAAAGGCAGGCCAAAGGGGTGGTGGCCGAGGCAGCTAAAAAAGCCGGACTACCCTATATGACCAACCGTTGGATCGGCGGTTTCATTACTAATTGGGAGGAAGTCAAAAAAAATATCGACAAGATGAACAAGTGGAGGCAGGAGCGCGATACCAAAGTTTGGGATCAGTATCCCAAACATGAAATAGTCAAAATGGGCAAACAGTTAAGGAAAGTAGAATCCGTATATAACGGTGTGGAAAATTTGACCCGTATTCCGGAGGCAATTTTTATTGTTGATATAAATAAGGAAGTGGCAGCCCTAAGGGAAGCTATCAGGCGCAAAGTGACGACTATTGCCATTGTCGATACCAATTCTAATCCCGTCCTGGTGGATTATGTTATTCCGGCCAATGACGATGCGGTGGGCAGCATTCAGTATTTGGTCAATATTTTGGTGGCAGCCTATGAGGAAGGCAGGAAAGTAGGCCAAAAAGCTGAAAGCAAGCCAAAGGAAGAAGAAAAAGTTAAGGAAGTTAAAAAAGAAGCCAAAAAAGAGCCGGAAGCGAAACCTAAAAAGGCCGCCAAAGCAGTAAAAAAATCAGCCAAAAAGAAGGAGACAAAATCATGACGGTAACGGTCACGGATATAAAAAAACTGCGGGAAAAAACAGGCGGTGGTGTTATGGAATGCCGCAAAGCACTTGAGGAAACCAAGGGGGATTTCAAAAAAGCCGAAACACTTCTGACCAAATGGGGGATTGAACGCTCGGAAAAAAAGGCGGATAGGGAAACGGGAGCCGGCATTGTTGATGCCTATATTCATGCCGGAGGTAAAGTCGGCGTTTTATTAGAACTTAAGTGTGAGACTGATTTTGTGGCCAGAACTGATGATTTCAAAAAGCTGTCTCACGAACTCTGTTTGCAGATTTCCTCCATGGAACCTAAAGATATAAAAAACCTTTTCAAACAGGAATATATCCGGGATCCGAAAATTAAAATTGAAGATCTTATCAAAGGAGTTATCGGCAAACTGGGGGAAAACATCACCGTCGCCCGCTTCCAACGCTTCAAACTGGGAGAAAAGTAAATCTTGGGTTCTTTAAAACTGCAATAACCGCATGCTATAGTTTAATTAGTTAAAGCAGTTTAACTTCAAATGGTTACTCAGGAACTTAAGGATTTTGTTATCCGAGAGCTGAATAATGGCCGGGATGAAGAAGCCATTAAAAATCAGCTGTCAGAAGCCAATTGGTCTTTTGAAGATATTGATACAGTCTTCAGACAAATCCATTTCCCGACACAAAATTCAGCCGGTATTCAGATAAATCATCTTCTTCCACCGTCTGCCCTTTTAAACAGTTCCTGGAATATCTATAAGAAGACCTGGAAATCACTGGTCAAAATATTGTTTTTTTCTACCCTGCTTTATTTGCCTCTAATTATCTTATTCCCTCTGGCCGGGTTGAGTCTAGGCATAAATATGTTTGCAATGACCATCACGGGTATTGTTTCAGTTGTTTTACTGTCAGTATATGCGGCGGCAGTTCAGGCTATTCAGTATATTTCTCTAATTTCGTTTATTGCCTCAGGAGAAGAAAAAGTTTATGTCAAAACTCTGTTTATTGAATCATTAGCCAAAGCCAAGGCTTACTGGTGGCTTTCATTTCTACAAATGGTTATTCTCTTTAGCGGTGTTATGTTTTTTTTCATACCGGGAATAATCTATTTTGTTTGGTTTTCGTTTTCGCAATATATCCTGATATTGGAAAAAATCGGAGGACTTAAAGCAATGTTGATAAGCCGGGAAATCGTCAGAGGCAGATTTTGGGGGATTTTGCTCAGAATGGGAGTCATGCTGGCAATATTTTTTGTGGCCTCTTTCGTGCTAAGTTATGTCCCAAAAATTATGATGTTCATTGCCGATCCGTCTTCACTTAGCCTTACTCAACCGGTCAATCCTGATCCGTCTAATATTCTGGGGATAGCAGGCATAAAGATCATCTTAAATTTTATTTTTGGTTTTTTAAATATGATCGTCGTCTTTCCGCTATTTCTTATTTATAATCTGATCCTCTATAAAAATGTGAAACAGCTTTACGGCAAACCTTTAAACCAAATTTCTGAAAAATCTAAAATTATGCTATTTTTGCCTGCCATCCTGCTGTTTATTTTTTTAATAGGTTTTTTGGGGATTATGGTTTATCGGGTTATTGTTGTCGATCCGAAGGGCTTCTCAAGATAAATTAGGAAGTGCTCTTAGTTTTTTTGGTGTAGCGTTCTTTGGAGAGCTTTATGACTTTTTGGCGGTTTTGATTGATGGATTTGGGTAAAGGCAGGGTGACGGCATGGAAGGGGAGAGAGGTCAGATTGTCGATAGCCAATTTAATGATAATTTGATAAGAGCCTAGGTTAACCAGATCTTCTTCTTTGTACCATTGCCCGAATTCGCGGGCCAGGAGGTGGGCATCCTGGGCTCCGATGATAAAGGAAATCAAAGTGCCGGCATTACCGAAGATGGCCTTCTGCACGTCTTCTTCAACCTGCCCGACGTACTGGTTGGCCAGTATCAGATTCAACCGGTATTTTCGCGCTTCGGACAGGATTTTAATAAAGGAAGTAGTGGCAAAATTCTGGAACTCGTCGACGTACATATAGAAATCTTTGCGTTCAGTTTCGGAAATATTGACCCTGTTCATGGCCGCCAGCTGGATTTTAGTGATGAACATGGCTCCCATCAAAGCCGCGTTGTCTTCTCCCAGTTTTCCCTGGGAAAGGTTCAAGATCAATATTTTACGGTTATCCATGATTTCCTCAAGATCGATTGTTGACGTCGGGTGTTCCAGAATCTGGCGGATGGTTGGGGACATGACGAACTGGCCGACTTTGTTTTGGATCGGAGCGATAGCTTCGCTTTTCAATCTGGGATGCATTTTGTCATATTCATTCCGCCAGAAATTCTGGAGGATTTTATCCTCTACTTTGAGAAGGACTCTTTGGCGGAAATTCGAATCAGCCAGAAGGTCCGGGACCATAACCAGTGTCGAATTGGGATATTCCAAAAGAGTCAGTATGACGTTTCTTAAGATGTATTCCAGTCTGGGGCCCCAGGAATAAGCGTAAAGTTTGGAAAAGATGGAGACGATGCCTGAGGCTATCAGTTCCTTGTGGACGGGATTTTTAACCTCCAGAGGATTCATCCAAAAAGGCTGTTCCTGGTCAAAGGGTTCCAGATATACCACATCATTAAGCCGGTATGACGGTACATAATCCAAGATAGTTTCTGAGAGATCGCCGTGAGGATCGATGACACAGACGCCTTCGCGGTTTCTCATATCATTGATGGCCATATTGGCAATCAGAGTTGATTTACCGGTGCCGGTTTTTCCGATGATATAGATGTGTTTGCGCCTGTCTTCCTTTTTGATACCGAATGTCGTAAGTGTATTTTTATATTCCGCTTTGGCAAAAAAGTTAATTTCCGATTTTTGTTCCTCAGTAATATCGGTAGCCACAGGCAGATTGGGAGGGGGTTCGCCGGCCAGGGAACGTCCCCAGGAAATATTTTTAATACCTGCCAAAAGTATGGTCGGAGGGTGCCACAGCGTTGCCAGTTCCATGGTATTTAAAATCTGATGACGGGGAAAATGATTCTTCTCCCTTTTAATAATTTTAGCCAAGGTCATCTTTTTAAAAAATAACCGGGGGCGCTTCAGAATAAAACGGTTGCCTTCTCCCAGGGCAAACGCGCCGAAGGCCCCTGCCAGATTGGACATCTGGGACAGAGCCTGAGCTTGAGTGGGAGCGCCGATGGCGATACGAATATATGTCCGGTAACCGCTATGGTTAACTTTTTCTTCGATCAGCCGGGAGAGGGGGAACGGCCTGGTTTTATCAGGCGCACGGGGTGTGGGATCAGGCATGCCTTTGGCGAGCATGGAAGCGACCATATGCTGCCAATTAAAATGCGGCGGTTCGATGACAATTTGGATCAGTCCTGATTCATCTTTGGCAAATTTGGAAAAGACGCCGATTACCGATGATAGGGGATCCAGGTCTTTGAAATCCTTAAAGGTCCTGATGGGATAATAGAAGTAACTGGCTAACATCAAATTGCCGATGGCCAGGTATTTGCTTCTGGTTATGTGAGGTAAATAATCGGGCACTTCGGTAATCAGTATTTTCGGATACTGGCTGGTAATTTGGCTCTCCAAAAAAGTCCGGAAAGACTGGGGGATGACAGAATAGAAATGAACGCTTTGGTTAAAGGAAGCAATTTCAAAAGATAATGTGCGGACTTTGATCCATAATCTCTTCCAATGGGGGATATGGCCGCCGGGAAAAAGCGAGGAAAAAACCTGGGTCATCATTTCCGGGGATTCCTCGCCCGTCTTTGATGACTTTACTTCCAGAACTGCTTTAGTTTCGGCAGACATAATAGATAAAGTATAGCAGACCCTTGTCAAAATTTTTTCTTCCTGATATTCTTTTATCTTAATGGATGAATCAATAGTTGCCGAGGCCAAAACCAGGATGCGCAAAGCCCTTGAGGTTTTGGGGGAAGATCTTTCCACTATCAGAACAGGCAGGGCATCACCGGCCTTGGTGGAAAATATGCAAATTACCGCTTATGACGGCACTCAGCATTTGAAGCTGCGGGAAATGGCTACCATTACCACCGAAGGTCCCCGCACCATTCTCATTGCTCCTTTTGATCCGTCCGTTCTTAAAGATATCGAAAAGGGAATCAACAGCGCAAATTTAGGCTTTAGCGCGGCTCCCGATAACAATATCTTAAGAATCAGCATTCCTCCCTTGACAGCGGAAAGGCGTCAGGAATTTATGAAACTGGCCGGTAGCAAAATTGAGGGCGGACGTGTTATGGTCAGGCAGGTCAGGCATGATCTTATGGCTAATATCAAAAGAAGTTTCGAAGCCAAGGAAATTTCCGAAGATGACAGAAAGCGGCTGGAAAAAGAAATCCAGGATGTGACTGACAAAATGATGGAGGAAATTGAGATTCTTCGCCATAAAAAAGAAGAGGAACTGCAGCAAGTTTAAATTATGACTGATATTTCACCACCTGCCGATGAATCATCCCCCCAGGATGCTTCCATCATGCTCAATCTGGAGCAGATGATCAAAAATCACCTGACGCAAATTGACAAGACAAAAGAAAATCTTAAGAAACATCAGGAAATGCTGGCTGACATTTTTCTCAATGATCCTACCTTTCAGGAGCATGACAAGCAAGCAAAGGAATCAGCCAAGATTAAAAATGCGACCAAAAGCGAACTTTTAAAAAGGACGGCTGTGGCTGATTTAAGCGCGAAAGTAAGGGAGATGAAAATTACGGTAAAAGAGTCCCAAGGTGCCTTAAACGAATATGTCAGGGAATACCAGAGGCTTTCAGGCGTCAATGAGATAACCGATGAAAAAGGAAATGTCCTGGAAATAGTCTATACCGTCAAACTCGTTAGAAAGTCTTCCAGAAAAAGTTAAATTATGATTTCAAAAGTTGAACCCAAATTTTTTGCGCGCAACGATCTCGGATGAGGATGTGAGCACGATAAAATTTCGGGTGAAAGTTTTGAAAGATTATTTTAAGAGTCTCATTTCCCTCTCGGCGATTTTCTTGAGGATTGTCTGGGAGATGGCGTAAGTTGATTCAACACCCTCATATGACAGGTTTCTCACTCCCAAATTTTTCGCTTTGGAATAGGGAGTATCCGATGCGTAATGGGCGATACCCAGTTCAAATGGGGTGGGAGATAAATTAATAAATTCATTTTCCTCATAACGGTTGTAATAGATGAATTCATAAGCGGCATTGAGATACGGCCCGGCTTCCATTTCGATATCGGTAAAACCCTCCCGGAACCAGTTTTCTATCATTTTGGCGGATTCAAGATAGGTGCCTTTGGTGGTGACGGTTTTCTGGTTTTCCAGTATTAAACCGGAACTGTATATTTTATTAAAATCAGAAGCCTTGAAACAGTTGGTGATGGCATATGTATTTTTGGTATGGACGTCAAATACAGTTGTCGGTAAAAGAATGTCTCCTACCTGGGCGTTCAGGGTAGCAGCTTTTCCCATGACATAAATGCCGAGAATTTTACCGACATTCTGTCCGATTTCCGTCAGCACCTGGTAAGCGGCCCAACCTAAAGGATAATCAATATTGACAATCAGCGATTTGCTGTCTGTCAGGGGTTTAAGGTCAAGATTGAGAAGATCCGCTAATCCGGATTGAGCCAGTTTGGCAAGGGGAATGATCTGGACATCAATATCCAGGTAATGCCTGGCCGGTATCGTCATTATCCCCAATTTACTTTCCAGGGAACTTTTAATTTGGTTAAGATGGTTTGATTGGCGCAGTGATTTTTTGGACAGGTAACAAAGAAAATATTCTCGGGCAACCCCACTGGCTTCTTTTTCAATTTTTTCCCAGAGATTAATGAGAGTTTCATTTTTGCTTTTATACAAATCTTCAATAATTTCTTTTTCATGGTTCAAAGCGAATCTGGTGATTAGATTTACCAGTGAATGGGAATTGGAAGAGACGAAATAAACCGGCCGGTCAATAAATTTTATTTCCGGAAGCGTCGTGTCGACATGGTCCCACCAGTGTTGGGTAGCCCTGGCGTATTCCATATAGGAGCCGGAGAGGAGATGGACGGTAAAATCGATTTTTCGGTATTTTACCGCTGTTAAAAATTTATGATAATCATCCCCCCAGATTTTCTGGATTTTAAAAATATCTTCAGGATCCAGCAGGTTTTCGACGGCCTTTTTGACATCGCGCTCTTTACTGATTTTACCGTGCAGTTTGTTCCATTCAATCTGAAAAGAGGTCAGTAAAGTTATGAGGTCGTCGACATCGGTGACCGAAGCGATATAGACAGCCAGAGTGTCACGGCCGTTAAAATACATTTTCCGCCTTCTGCCCGGAGCCGTTACCTCAGTCCATTCATCGATATGGCCGAAGCGGTTATTTTTGAAGACTCTGATGGATTGTCCGAGGATAATTTTTTTTACATTGGACATAACCGGGGGCAAGCGCAGTAGAGAATAAATAAAAGCCGCCGTATCGATTTTGTCTGATTTTCCTTTTTCATGAAGGATTGAGCCGGCGTCTTTGTGTGCATCTGTCAGTTTATCGATATTTACAAAACCGGCAGATTTAAGCAGAGAGCGGTAGGTGCGGATATAAATTTCTATTTGTTCAATTGCCCCGTCATTATTCATAAGTATACTATTATACATTGATTTATGAATTGATGTTTAATACAATTGATAAATTCCGATTATGTTATTGACGCTGATTGTTTTTCTTCTGATTCTTTCAGTTTTGGTCACAGTTCATGAGCTGGGCCATTTTTTGATAGCCAAGAAATTCGGCATTTTTGTCGAAGAATTCGGCTTTGGCCTGCCTCCCAGAATGTTCGGCATAAAAAGAGGGGAAACCCTTTATTCCGTCAATTGGCTGCCGATTGGCGGATTTGTAAAACTCTACGGAGAAGAAGGGGATATAAAGGAAGCCAAAAATAGGAATATTCCCAAAAACCGTGCCTTTTATGCACGGCCTGTTTCCCAAAGGGTCATGGTCATTGCGGCCGGCGTAGTCATGAATTTTGTCCTGGCGTTGACAGTTGTCTCCTATATTTTTACCCAAGGGGTGATGGTACCAACCGATCGGGTGCATATTGAGAAAATAGTGGAAAATTCTCCGGCCGAAACAGCGGGTTTAAAGTCCGGCGATATCATCAAAACCATCATAGCCGAGGGTGTTGAGAAAGACATAAAATCCGCTGATGATCTGATTAAAACAACTTCAGGAAATTTGGGAAAAGAAATCAACCTGATCATTGACCGGAAAGGGCGGGAGGAGCAGCTAGTTATTACTCCCCGCCAGGATTATCCTGCCGATCAGGGGCCGATGGGGGTGGTCATTTCCGTTTTTGAAGAAAAGAAATATCCTATTGAGGAGGCGCCAATAGCCGGCTTGAAGCAATCGCTTGTCCTGTCATGGGAACTGGTCAAAGGCATCGGTCTGACTGTTTGGAAATTGGCTACTTTTCAGTCGGTGGCCAAGGATGTGGCCGGCCCGATTGGGATTGCCCAGATGACAGGGGAGGCTATCCGATTCGGCCGCAATGCGGTTTTGGAAATGCTGGGACTTTTGTCTCTCAATTTAGCCATCGTCAATATCCTGCCGTTTCCCGCCCTTGACGGTGGACGCTTGCTGTTTGTTGTCATTGAGGGTATTACGGGTAAGCGCATCAAAACCAATTGGGAAAGGCATATCCACCAGGCCGGTATGGCCGTCCTGCTTTTGTTAATCCTCCTGGTCACCCTCAACGACCTCATCCGCATCTTCTCGAAATAACCATCTCAAAATAACCACCTCGGGGGTGGTTTATATTTGACACTTAGGGATTTTTAATTAATATTAATAGTATGCCTCGCCGTCTGACTCCTTTGATTTCTGGCCAGTTTTATCATGTTTTTAATCGCGCTATAGATTATCGAATTACTTTCTCTGAAAAAAGAGAATATGATCATGCTTATAAAACTATAGATTACTACAGATTCCATTCTTTACCTGTTAAGTATTCAATATTCCGTCGTTGGCCTCTAAAACGAAAAGAAGAGGTCAGGAAATCTTTAGAAAGAGAGCAAAATAATGGTGATATTATTTCATATTGTTTAATGCCGAATCATTTCCATTTATTAATTAAGCAAAATTTTGACAATGGAATATCTAAATTCGTCAGTAATTTTCAAAATAGTTATACACGATATTTTAACTGTAAACATAACCGCATCGGTTCATTATTTTTAGATCAATTTAAAGCAGTCAGAATAGAGACAGAGGAACAATTACTGCATATATCCAGATATATTCATTTAAATCCATATACTTCATATATAGTTAAATCAATTGATGAATTAATTGTTTATTCGTGGTCTTCACTGAAGCAATATTTAGGATTAGAGGTTGGGATATGTGAAACAAAGGACATTTTATCTTATTTTAAAAAGCCGGATTATTATAAGAAATTCATAATCGACCAGGCAGATTATCAACGGAAATTAGATCAGATTAAACATTTAAAATTAGACTGAATATCCCTAGGTGGTCTAGCTAATCCACCCCCGAGGTGGAGAACACCCCCGAGGTGGAGAACATTTTAAAGTTTAGGCGGAAATTAGCGGAAAATTATATTAAACTATAAATATGAAATATTCAAAATTAATCGGAAAAACCCAACGGCAAAAACTGGCCGGTAGCGAAGCAATCAGTCATAAGCTCCTCTTAAAAGCCGGCTTTATAACCCCTGTAGCCGCCGGAATCTATACTTTTTTGCCTTTAGGCTTTAGGGTCTTGGAAAAGGTGGACCATATTATTAAAGAAGAACTGGAAAAAAGAGGAATTCAGAATATGATTATGCCTTTCGTTCATCCAGCCTCACTTTGGAAAGAAACAGGCAGATTTTCGAAAATGAGGCAGATACTGGCAGTCTTTAAAGCTCGGCACGGCGGCGAATATCTTTTGGCCCCTACCCATGAAGAAACAGTGACTGATTTAGCCCGGAAATTTATTCTCAGTTACAAGGATTTGCCTTTTATCGTCAATCAGAATCAGTGGAAATACAGGGATGAAATCAGAGTGACCGGAGGGTTATTAAGGACCAGAGAATTTTTGATGCAGGATGCCTACAGTTTCGATATGGATGAAAAGGGACTTGATTATAGTTTTAAGCTGGTTAGTGAAATTTATCATGCCATTTTCAGGAGAATGGGTTTTGAGATTACGGTTGTTAAAGCGGACAGCGGAGCAATCGGCGGCACGGGCAGTGAAGAATTTATGGTTCCTTCGAAAGATGGTGAAGACATGATCATTGTCTGCGATGATTGCGATTACAAAGCCAATCTGGAAAAAGCAGAATCCATTTTTCCGGGATATCCTCAGGATAAAGAAATAAAGCCGATGAAGGCAGTATTAGGCAAAGGGATTATCGGTGTTGAGGAACTGGCAAAGTTTTTAAAAATTCCGGTTGAAGCGACAACAAAAACTCTTTTGTATCAATCGGATGATAAAGTCGTGGCTGTTTGCATCCGGGGGGAATATCAAATAAATGAAACAAAATTAGCCAATTATTTGAAATGCAGTAATTTGACTTTAGCTTCAGAAGAGGCTGTAAAAAAAGTGACGGGAGCCAAAGTCGGTTATGCCGGACCGGTCGGATTACCTGATAATGTTGAAGTTGTTTGGGATTTGACGACCAAAGGAAGAACAAATTTTGAAGCCGGCGCCAACAAAACAGATTACCATAACTTAAATGTCAATTTCGACAGGGATGTTAAAAAACCGGAAAAGTATATTGATATCAGACAGGTTAAAGACGGTGAAGTATGTTCTAAATGCCAAAAAGGCAAACTTAAAGAATTAAAAACAATAGAACTGGGTCATGTTTTTAAACTGGGGACAATATATTCCCAAGCTATGGGAGCTAATTTTGTTGATGATAACGGAAAGAGTAAACCGATCGTCATGGGTTGTTACGGAATCGGCATGACCAGAATATTATCGGCAGCCGTAGAGGAGCATCATGATGATAAAGGAATTATTTGGCCGGCATCAATAGCCCCGTTTAAGGTGCACCTGATTTCCCTTAAAGACGGAGAAGCGAAGGCAGCAGAGATTTATAGAAAATTGATGGATTCAAAAATTGAAGTGTTGTGGGACGAAAGGGAGGAGAGTGCGGGAGTAAAATTTGCAGATGCCGATTTAATCGGCATTCCTCTAAGACTAGTTATTTCTAGAAAGACGGGTGAGAAAATTGAAATGAAAAAAAGAGGAGAAAACAAAATTAACTTATTATCCGAATCAGAACTTTTTAAATACTTCGCTTGAATCTGCTGATTTTTCGATGCGGTTTGATCCTGATTTTTTTCTTGTACCAAACGGGTTATTAAGATAAAATAATCCAGTGAAAACGATTGTTACCCATTTTGCTCCTGATGTAGATGCCGTTTCCTCGGTCTGGCTCCTGAAAAGATTTTTACCGGGCTGGCATGAGGCTGAAGTAAAGTTTGTACCGGCAGGCAAGACTCTGGATAATGAGATTGTCGACAGCGATCCGGAAATTTTTCATGTAGATACCGGCATGGGTTTTTTGGACCATCACCAGACTGATGAGGATACCTGTGCAGCCAAAAGAGTTTTGGAATATATCCGCAAAGAAGAGTCAAAAAACAAAAGAGCCAAAAATGTAGCAACCGGTGATGAAGCCCTGGACAGGCTGGTCGAGGTCGTTAACGATATTGACCATTTCCGCGAGGTTTATCTTCCGAATCCGATGTCCGATTTATACGATTTCGGCCTGGTTGCCATTTTTGACGGCTGGAAGCTGATATTCGGGGATGATTATCAAAGAATTGTGGAATTGGGGCTTTTGCAGCTTGACGGAATTTACCGTAATTTTCAGAACAAAGTCTGGGCAGAAAGTGAAATTAAAAAAAGCGGTCTGGAATTCAAAACTGTCTGGGGAAAAGGTTTGGCTGCCGAGACTATCAATGATGAGGTTGTCAGAATAGGGCAAAGAATGGCTTATACCCTGGTTGTCCGCAAGGATCCGAAGAAAGATTATGTCAGGATCAAAGCCTTGCCCGCTTCCCGCGTCGATTTGACGTCGTGTTACAATATACTTAAGAAAAAAGATCCGCAGGCGACATGGTTTTTGCATGCTTCAAAGAAAATGCTTTTAAACGGTTCGATCAAGAATCCGGAAAGCAAGCCGACCAGGCTGACCTTGCGGGAGATAGTCGATGTCTTAAAAAACAGCAAAAAATAAAATGACGGATTGTATCTTTTGTAAAATCGTTAAAAAAGAGATTCCGGCCAGGGAGGTTTACCGGGACAGCGAATTTGTGGCCTTTCATGATATCAGCCCCAAAGCTCCCGTCCATATTATGGTGATTCCGCTTAAACATCTGGAAAGTCTTTCTGGGGCTGAAAATTCAGATAAGGAAATGCTGGGTAAATTACTGTTGACAGTAAAAAAAATAGCTGATGACCTAGGCTTGTCCAAAACAGGTTATAAATTGGCAGCCAATAACGGGGCAGGGGCAGGACAATTGGTTTTTCATTTGCACTTTCATATACTGGGGGGTTGGAAGGCTAAACCTCATTGGGAGGTTTGAAGGGAGGTGTTTTTAAATTTCATGGTCTACGTTAAAGCATCACCGGGTGATACATCGGATTCCTTAATCCGCAAATTTACCAGAAAAGTCATTGCGGAAGGTTTGCTATTGGAGTTTAAGCGTAAGGAGTTTTACCAGAAACCGGCCGAAGTCCGCAAAGAAGCTAAAAATGAAATTCAGCGCCGGCTGAAAGCAAGACGCCGTAATAAAATCAGGAAATAATGGCAGATATCCTTATCAAGACCGATTCCCATTATAAAGTTAACCGTTCAAGGATCAGGAAACTGATTGAATTATATTTGGAAGAGAGAAAAGTCCGCGCCAGGGTGGAGGTCAGTCTTTCCGTTATCGGAGACAGGCAGATGAAAAACCTTAATAGAAAATTCCGCAATCTGGACCAAACCACGGACGTGCTTTCGTTTCCTTTGATTGCCACAGAGAAGAAATCTGTTTTTATCGATCCGCCTGATAATATTTTACGTTTAGGCGATATTGTCGTTTCATATCCGCAGGTTTTGGACGAGGCCTCGGACGAAAATGTCCTGGTCGATGATAAAATAGATGAACTTATTATTCACGGATTGAAACATCTTTTAGGTCAGCACCACGACTGATTAATTATGGTTTTATACCGTAAATACCGGCCGCAGAAATTAGCTGATTTGGATATTGAGGAAGTCAGGCAAAAACTGGAAAAAACATTATCTTCCCCATATCTTCCCCATGCTTATCTTTTTGCCGGTCCCAAAGGTACCGGTAAGACTTCAGCTGCCAGAATTGTGGCTAAAATTCTAAATTGTGAAAAGATCAAAGGCAAGACCACCCAGGTTGAACCGTGCAACCGCTGCGATTCCTGTCTGTCCATTACCGGGGGCAGGCATTTTGATGTTTTGGAAATTGATGCTGCCTCAAATAGGGGGATAGAAGAAATTCGCGATTTAAGGGAAAAGATAAAACTGGTTCCTGTTTCAGGCAAATTCAAAGTCTATATCATTGATGAAGTGCATATGCTGACGACAGAGGCCTTTAACGCCCTTTTAAAAACATTGGAGGAGCCGCCCAAGCACGCTGTCTTTGTACTGGCCACAACCGAAGCAGAGCGGATGCCTGAAACTATTAAATCGAGGTGTGTTACCTTTTCTTTCCGCAAAGCCGCCGTAAATGAAATTACCAACTCACTAAAAAGGGTCACTGCCGGTGAAGGAGTGAAAATTGATGCGGATATCATTAATGAAATTGCCGTTATGGCAGAAGGTTCATTCCGTGATGCCACCAAAATGCTGGAACAGGTTTTGAGTGAAAAGATAGACAGCCGGGAAAAATTAAGGGCAGCTTTGGGCAGGGACTCCGTTTCTGCCGGCAGCTTTTTAAAACTTTTAAAAGATAAACAGATCAAAGTCATTCTTCAGACTATTGTCACAATGGCCGGACAGGGAATTGATTTACGTTTTTTTGTCACCGATATCTTAAACCTTCTGCATTCAATGCTTCTTGACAGGTACGGTTTGGAGCAGGCGGGACTTTCAGCAAATCTGAAAGGGCTTTATACTTCCAGGGAAATCAGTGAACTGATAGGCGTATTTTCCCAAGTTTTCCAGGAATTAAAATTTGCCAGCCGGCCGGAACTGCCTTTGGAAACAGCTCTGGTTGCCTGGTGTGAGAAAGGAGGTTGATCAAGGATGTTTAATCCATTTAAAGCATTCGGTGACTTGAAATCGATGCGGGAGCAGGCGATGAAAATGCAGCAGGCTCTTGCCCAGGAGGAAGTGGTGGTGGAAAAAAACGGGGTAAAGGTAGTGATGAGCGGAGACCAGAAAATCAAGTCATTGGAGATAGACGGCCAGGAGCATCACCGGGCCAAAGACGCCATAGCCGAAGCCATCAAAAAATCACAGGAAATAGCCGCCAAGAAACTGACGGAAATTTCCGGCGGTCTTCAGGGATTGATGGGCCAGGGACAACAATAAAATTATGGTTATAGTTTCCGGATCTCTGGCATATGATCAGATTATGGATTTTCCGGGCAAGTTTTCCGAGCATATCATGCCGGAGAAACTCCATATTCTGAATCTGTCCTTTTTGGTTGATACTTTGAGAAAAGGTTTTGGCGGCACCGCCGGCAATATTGCCTATACTTTATCTCTTCTGGGAATCAAGGTTTCCCTTTTAGGAACGGTTGGGCGGGATTTTGAACCATACCGCCAATTCCTGGAAAAAAATAAAGTCTCAACACGCTTTGTCAAAGAATTGGACCGTCTCCAAACATCTTCCGCTTTCGGTATTACCGATTCCTCGGATAATCAAATTTGGGGTTTTTATACCGGTGCCGATTCTGAAAGTGATAAATTGTCAGTTGATGGAATAAAAGAAAAAATTGATTTTGCCGTCATTGCTCCGCATAACCCCAAAGCCATGATTAAATTTGCAAAGGAATACACAAATTTGAAAATTCCTTATTTATTTGATCCGGGGATGCAGTTGAGATGGTTGGGTAAAGATGATATATTAGCCGGTTTCCGGGGCGCCCGGGTAATTATCGGCAATGATTATGAAATTGAAGTCATGCAGAAAAAAACCGGCATTGCCAATTTGCATCAGCATTATTCAGACATGGTAATCATTACGACGTTGGGGGAAAGAGGCTCAAAATTATCCTGGGAAAGGGAAGAGATTGTGGTGAAGAGCGCCAAGGTCAAAAAAGCCGTCGATCCGGCCGGAGCAGGGGATGCCTACAGAGCCGGTTTTTTAGCCGGATACTTACGCAATTTACCCCTCAAAACCTGCGGCCGTATTGGTTCTGTCTCCGCTGCTTACACCGTCGAAAAATACGGCACCACCACCCACAATTTCAGCCTCACTGAATTCAATACCCGATATCGGAAAAATTATCCAGACTCGTTACCTATTGAGTAGAAATTTCCCTGACAAGATTCAAGACTGCTTCTTTCTTTTTTCCTGTCAGAATTTCCGGCTGGTTAAAGTTGCTGATGTAGATGGGAATGACTTCGGCGTCAGCGATTTTGCCGCCGGACATATAAGTTTTGACGATGATACCGGTTTTGGTTTCCTCACTCCATTCCTGGTCAAAGATAAAATTACCGTGGGCGTAAATAATTAATTTATCTTTAAAAACTTCGATAGGTTGTATCCAATGGGGATGGTTGCCGGCTATCAAATCCGCTCCGCTGTCGATGGCGTCATAGGCTAATTGTCTGGTTTCGGCAGCCGGGTACTTGACATATTCCGCACCCCAATGAAAAGCCACGATTAAAAAATCAACTTCTTTTTTAGCATTTTTTATTTCAGCTAATATAATTTGCCGGTCGGGATTATCGAGAATATTATATGCCAGAATCCCGACGTCTAGTTCTTTAACTGTTTTGACGCTTAAGTTGCTGATAGCGGTCCGGTTAAATCCGGCGGTCAGAATACCCGTGTCAGCGAGCAATTTTTCGGTTTGATCCAACCCATCCCAGCCGTAATTTAATGAGTGGTTATTGCCCATTGTGGCAACATCAATGCCGGCATAAAGCATTCCTTCGGTAAAGCGCGGATTACCGCAAAAAACCATACCTTCTGTTGTCACCGGGCAATTAACAGTCAAAGGCGCTTCCAGATTAATGATTGTCAAATCGCTATTTTTCAGAAAAGCGGCCGTATTATGGAAAGGAAGAGTAAAATCATGGCTTTGGGTCATTTTAAAATTGACGGTTCTACCCGGAATGACGTCACCGGTAGTGAGGATGGTGGTGGTATTATTTAAAATTTCATCATCAATCATCTGATCAAAAATTTTCTCATAAGTGACAGGAGCAACGGAAGGTGAGGGACTGACGACAGGAACAGGTCTGGCTTGGGGACTGACAGCAATATTAAGCAAGGAGAGGATGAAAGTAGTAAAAAGACGTAACAGTTGCATAGAATCCTCTAAAAGATTATATATTAAATATGAAATTATACGATGTAGCTGATCTGAAAAAGGCCGGGGAAGGAAAACTGAAGATTGAATGGGCAGGGAAACATATGCCTGTTTTAAATCTGATTAAAGAAAGGTTTATAAAGGAAAAACCGCTGAAAGGCATAACTATCGGAACCTGCCAGCATGTCACCAGTGAAACTGCAAATCTTGTTTTGACCTGGGTTGCCGGCGGTGCCAAAGTGATACTTTGTGCCAGCAATATGCTTTCAACCCAGGATCCGGTCGCCGCCTCATTGGTAAAAGATTACGGCATTTCAGTTTTCGCCATACACGGAGAAGATAAAAAAACATATTATAAACACCTGTTGCAGGTTTTGGATTTTCATCCCCAGATTACGGTTGATGACGGTGCTGACCTGGTTTCCGAGCTTCATAAAACAAGACAGGGGCAGATTAAGGAAGTGATCGCCTCATCAGAAGAAACAACAACCGGAGTGATAAGGCTGAAAGCAATGGCAAAGGATAAAGCTCTTAAAGTTCCGGTCCTGGCCATAAATGAGAGCCAGACGAAGCACCTCTTTGATAACCGCTATGGAACCGGGCAATCAACTGTTGACGGCATATTACGGGCTACCAATATGCTATTGGCCGGTAAAAGAGTGATTGTCTGCGGTTATGGTTGGTGCGGCAGGGGAATTGCGACAAAGATGCGCGGGATGGGAGCATGGGTGACTGTTTGTGAAGTAAATCCCATAAAAGCCCTGGAGGCCGCCATGGATGGTTTTGAAGTTGACAGTATAGCCAGAGCTGCCCGCTATGGCGAGTTGTTTATTTCCGCTACCGGTGACCGTCATGTCATCAGAACTGACCATATGAAAAAGATGAAGGATGGGGCTGTTTTAGCCAATTCCGGACATTTCAATGTTGAGTTTGATTATGACGGTTTAGCTGGATTAGCCGTGTCCCGCAGGACGCTACGGCGTAACCTGGAAGAATTCAGCCTCCCCGGCGGAAAAAAGCTTTATGCCTTGGGTGAAGGGAGACTGATCAATTTGGCTGCGGCAGAAGGCCATCCTTCTGAAGTCATGGATATGAGTTTTACCAATCAGGCTTTAGGAGTAGCCTGGCTTGTTAAAAATAAAGGGAAATTGAAGCCTAAAGTTTATATCTTGCCGGAAGCTATTGATATGCAGGTAGCCAGACTTAAATTACGGGCCATGAATTTGCATTTTGACACTCTTACCTCAGAACAGAAAAAGTATTTAAACAGCTGGCAGGAAGGGACTTGAATAAATCAGGGGATTGTAATATTCTGACAATTGGAGATTAGTCTCCTTTTTAATTTATGACGGATGACAAATTAAATAAATGGAATTACCGGTCGCCGGATATAATTCAAAAGGGCAGTCTGCATATTGAAGTCATTGCCGATTATGCCGGTATCCACGCCACCGACCACGCTTTTTCCGAAGTCCGCAACCATTTTTTCCGTTTTGATAAAAAAGAAATCGTCAGAATTATTACCGATCATCCCGTATATGCCTTTTCTACGATAGAAACCGGTTTTTGGATTGCCCAGGAAGTTTTACATAGCGAACACCGTAATCTTGTTATTTTTTCCAATACTGCCCCCCGGGGGGATATCAAATGGGAAGGTGAACAGCGCCAATCTTTTGCTGCCGGTATCCTAAATAACGGAATGCCGATTTTTGCCGTCAATGCAGGCTATAATTTATCTTTTATTAAACATGAATTGAAAGGATTATGGCAGGTCAAGGTCCCCAATGAAGGTACACAGTTCAGGTCGCGTGACTATTATCCTGAAGCAACTATGGCCATCTTAAACGGTGATCTTAGCCGGCTTGGAAAAGAAGTTGATATTGCCGCCATTCCAGATATACCAAAATTTGCCTTAGCTTCAGTTGACGGTTATGGAAACCTCAAGACAACAATTAGGAAAAGCGATCTTCCGCCATCAATTTTAAATGCTCCGCTGGTCAGAATAGCTTTTAACAAGCATTATCATTTTGCCTTAAACACGGTCGGTCAGGGGATCAAAGGCAATATAGGCGATTTATGCATGGTTTCCGGCTCCTCAGGAGGCAAAAGCAGGAATTTTTTGGAAGTTATCAAACTTCAAATGAGAGCTTCTGATGAATTTGCTGTTGACGGTCCGCGTGATGATCTGGGAAAAATCGCGATTACTCCTGCTAAAATATAAATTTTAAGCCCACTTGACAGCTGATTTTAATTGTTATATCTTTCTTTACTATAATTATGGAAATCTTCTCTATTAGTTGTCTTTGTACTTCCCTGTAGGGAGGCTAAAGGAACGTTAGAGAAGATTTACAGAAAGCCTCCCTTAAAGACGAGGGAGGTTTTTTTATATTCAATTTATGTACTATAAAAATATTTTGGAAGTCATCGGCAATACCCCTTTGGTTAAGATAAATAAGCTTAACCCCAACCCTAAAGTAGTAATGCTGGCCAAGCTGGAGTTTATGAATCCGGGTGGTTCAATTAAAGACCGGATCGGTCTGCCGCTGATTGAGAGAGCGGAAAAGATGGGCAGACTGAAGAAGGGAGGAACGATTGTGGAGCCTACCAGCGGCAATACCGGAGTAGGATTAGCCATGGTTGCTGCTGTAAGAGGTTATAAAACGGTTTTTGTCATGCCGGACAAAATGAGTGAAGAAAAAAGGAATTTATTGAGAGCATACGGTTCAAAAGTGGTTGTTACCCCTACCGCAGTTTCACCGGAGGATGAGAGAAGCTATTACCGCGTTTCTGATAAGATAGCTTCAGAAAACTCAAATTCATATAAACCTGATCAGTATAGTAATCCCGCCAATCCTGAAACACATTACCGCACAACCGGTCTGGAGATATGGGAACAGACGGAAGGGAAGATCACCCATGTGGTCATCGGTATGGGTACGGGCGGCACTATTTCCGGTGTAGGTAAGTATCTCAAAAAGAAAAATCCAAAAATTAAAATTATCGGAGTCGATCCGGTGGGCAGCGGTTACGATCATTATTACAGGACCGGCAAAATGCCAAAGCTTTTCAAAACTTACAAAGTAGAAGGAATCGGTGAGGATTTTCTTCCGGAAACGATGGATTTTTCAGTGGTAGATGATGTTGTTGTGATTTCCGATAAAGAAAGTTTTTTAATTGCCAGACAGCTCGCCGGTAAAGAGGGTATACTGGCCGGAGGATCATCAGGATTGGCATTGGCAGCCGCCAGAAAGGTGATCCGGAAACTGAAAACAGGGTTGATGGTTGTGATCCTACCTGATTCCGGTAAAAATTATCTTTCAAAATTCTATAACGATGACTGGATGAGGGATTTCGGTTTTCTGGATGAGAAAAATGAAACCATTAAAAAACTTCTGAATAAAAAACTTCATTTTATAACCGTCCAATCGGCAGCCACCCCGGCA
>MFJU01000003.1 GCA_001779315.1 Candidatus Gottesmanbacteria bacterium RIFCSPLOWO2_01_FULL_42_22
CTCCGGTGGAGCCGGTTGGTCCTTCAACTCCGGTAGTACCGGTTGAACCTGTGGAACCGGTCGGACCGGCAACACCTGTAGTACCGGTTGAGCCGGTTGGTCCGACTTCACCTGTTGAGCCTGTAGAACCGGTTGAGCCTGTAGGTCCTAAATCACCCGTAACTCCGGTTGATCCGGTAGGACCAGCTATACCTGTTGAGCCTGTGGAACCGGTGGAACCGGTTGAGCCTGTTGGACCAAAATTACCAGTGGCTCCTGTGGAACCTGTTGGTCCAATTTGTCCCGTTGATCCTGTGGAACCAGTTGAACCGGTAGGCCCGGTTTGTCCAACTTCACCAGTGGCTCCTGTGGAACCTGTTGGTCCCATGATTCCTGTTGTTCCTGTTGATCCCGTGGAGCCGGTAGGACCTTCTTGACCTGTGGTTCCGGTCGTACCTGTAGCTCCTGTTGGTCCGACAACTCCCGTGGAACCAGTTGAACCGGTAGGTCCTTGTTGTCCTGTTGAACCCGTGGAACCAGTTGAACCGGTAGGTCCTTGTTGTCCTGTTGAACCCGTGGAACCAGTTGAACCGGTAGGTCCTAAATGACCAGTAGCTCCGGTTGAACCGGTTGATCCTGTCGGTCCGGCTATACCTGTGGTACCGGTAGCTCCTGTTGGTCCGGTTTCACCGGTTGAGCCGGTTGATCCGGTGGTCCCTGTTGAACCGGTAGGTCCTAAATTACCGGTCCCGCCGGTAGAACCCGTAGGCCCTTGCTGCCCTGTTGAGCCTGTTGAACCAGTTGAACCGGAAGGACCGGTTTGTCCAACTTCACCCGTAGAACCAGTAGAACCGGTTGGTCCTCTAATTCCCGTAGCTCCTGTCGAGCCCGTAGAACCCGTAGGACCTTCTTGTCCTGTAGCTCCAGTTGTACCGGTTGAGCCGGTTGGACCTATAAAACCTGTCGCACCGGTCGAACCGGTAGGCCCTGTTTGTCCGGTTGATCCAGTGGTACCGGTAGCCCCTGTTGCTCCAGTTGATCCGGTAGGGCCTCCTGATCCCGTAGCTCCTGTCGAGCCTGTCGGGCCAGCCTCTCCCGTAGTACCGGTTGAACCGGTTGAACCCGTCGGACCTTGAATTCCTCCGTTACCCCCGGCTCCCGTGGCTCCAGTCGCTCCAGTCGGGCCTCTATCTCCGGTAGCTCCGGTCGATCCAGTTGGTCCTGTTTCTCCCGATGCTCCCGTGGCTCCAGTGGTTCCTGTCGGTCCTGAAGGTCCGGTAGGTCCGGTTGGTCCCGCGCTTCCAGTAGAACCGGCACTGCCTGCTTCTCCTTGTGTACCTGAAGCTCCGGTTTCTCCTTTAGTACCGGCATCACCCTTTTCTCCTTTTGGTCCTGTTGCCCCCACAGATCCTGAACAGGTGACTAAACGATTTGTAGAATCCAAACATAGTGCATTGCCCGTACCTGCTGTCAATCCCGTAAAATAGATTGATCCGGAAGATCTTATGCCGGTTGCTGATTCTATTGATCCGGTTTGACCTACTTGGAATGCATTACCCGAACCTACTACCAAAGTTTGATTGACGGATATATTATCAGCTTCTAAATCCGAAGTGACGATTCCGCCCGGTGCGCTCAATAAACCAGCTATTGATGCTTCACCGCTGACAAATAGAGAGGAGTTGATATTCGTATCTAGGTTTATTTCTAAAAGTTCTTTCTCAGTCTGGCTCGCCAAAACCTTTCCATTATGTATTGATTCTAATGAAACATGATCAGAATCTAATGATATATTTTTATCTATATTGACTGATTTATCTGAGGGACGAAAAACCATGTGAAAATATCTGACTCCGGCAACTGAGGAAAATATAAATAATATAAAGACGGAAGCAAGAATACTCATCAATTTAGGAGTCAGATAATAAATAAGAGGGTGCTGATTAAAAGAATTTATCGGAGAGACTTTAATCCTTTTAGTTATCTTTTGATATGGTTTAGGAGTAATGGGTAGAATTTCGTCCGGGTGAAGAAAGTGGTAAAAGTGTCGGAGACTGATCAAATATCTTTTCGTTGTAGCTTCCGGTACACCTTTAAGATTAAGCTCCTCCTGATATTGATCGATTAGCTCCGGATAAAAATTTTCCGCCGATAACTTTTGCCCTTTTTCCATTTCAAACCAGACGAAGAACTTTTGTATATCGGCCAGATAATTCCTGACTGAAAGGCGATGTAAACCTCTTTGGGAAAGATGTTGGGAGAATTGGTTTAAATAAGTATCAGACTTGCTGATATCGCTATGGTCTGATGTATCCTGCGGTGTTGAAATAGCAGGGGAGTGGCCGGATATATCAGAGGGTAAAGCCGGTTTCAACCATGAGCTGAACTTATTTAGGGAAGTCCGATAGCGATGAAGCGTGGAAGCAGGAATATCAGATGCTAATTCATTAAAAAAGAAATTAACGTATGCCGGTGAAAAACTATGGGCTTCTAAAGGATGTCCGGTTTTAACCTGAAACCAAGCACAAAATTTATTTATATCTACGAGATAGTTTCGAACTGAGTTTTTATTTAAACCACAACTCCGGAGATAATTGATGAAATCTTGAAGTATTTCAGGCACGTTTGTTGTTGTGTGCCCGCTATTGTATAGTCTTTACTTTTAGTAATTACTAATACTAATAATAATAAGAACATATACCGGTTGCTTCTGTCAAGATGTATATTATCCCGATATATCAAGATAATATTAAAATTAAGAAAGAAATATCAATATTAATACTCTCGATTTAGCTGATGAAAGAGGGTAAAAATGGCATTAGGATCAGAAAAATGAAGTGTGATAGCTAACAGATTGATATATCAAGAAGTTATCGATGTAAAAAAATATCTTAAGGTTTGCGAAAATATTTCGGATAAAAAGAAAAAAGTTACGATAAACGCGAAGAAAATAAATATTATAGGTTATAAAATTATTGGATACTTCAAGTGATTTTTTGGAGTTTCATTATTAACCAAAACGATGGTATTACAAATCAGATACCGATAATTCAGACAAAAAGGAAATATACTATTAGGGAACTAACAAAGTGAACTGTAAAAAGATATTAGGAATAATTGCTTTAATTATTTTAATATAATATTCTGCTTTATATAACTAGTTCAGACGATATTATCATATCGATATCAATTTATTGAGTTGCTGTAATTCAACAATATTCTTAATTCCTCCAACTTATATGAAAAATAAGCCAATTTTTATTACAAATATCTTATTATTATATATATAATTAATTATTAGTCTCTTGTTAAAACGAAGATTATACATAATAGTGTTTATTAAGCTTTTGATATTGTTATGACACATCAATTCAATATATCTATATAGTCAATATTTTTTCTTAGTAGATATTTTCTTATAGGATAATCTAATAAATATTATATATAACGTTACAGTACAAGGCAAATAAAGTTACAGAAGCAGTAATTTAGAAGATATCAGAAAAGACGGACATTTCTCTGATTAAAGCGTATAGATCAATACTTTGTTCAGTGAAACGTAAAGGATGGAATTAGCAAACTTAAACTCTTCAGTTTTATCCAAAGTTTTAATTTTAATCGGTTTATCCTCAATTATTGTAATAAAATTAGCGTGAAAAGGGAGAATATCAAAGACACCGGCCGAATTTTCAGAAGATACAGACTCCGCAGTCCCATGCCAAATCTGTTTATCAGGGCTGGAAATTTCAACAGTCAGTAGTTCATCTGTCATATTCATAAGGCTTTTATTTCATCCAAGGTGCCGATATACATCATTTTTTCTGCGGGAATATTATCGGCTTCACCGGAAATAATCCGTTTCACGTCAGCGACTGTGTTTTTCATCGGAACAATTTTGCCCTTTTTGCCTGTTTGTGCTTCTGTCGTAAAAAACGGCTGGGTCATAAAATTGATAATTCTCTTGGCTCTTTGGAAAACCAAACGGTCATATGGAGACAGTTCTGATTCTCCGACAATTGCTACAATTCGAGATAGTCTTTGATGGTTATGTAATAATTCGAGTGCTTTTGTGGCTGTTTCATAATGATCTTCTCCGACTGTTTTTTTATTCAAGGTACTGGTTGATGAAAGCAAGGAATCAATCGGCGGGTAATATCCCCGGCTGGCAATGGGCCGCGACAGGATAACCACCGCGTTCAAATGGCTGATGATCGCCGAAACAGCCACATCAGTTAATTCATCCGCCGGTACATAGACTGTTTGTACTGAAGTGATAGAGCCGTCTTTAGTAGAAACAAGCCTGTTTTCAAAATTGGAAATTTCACTCTCCATAGTTGCCTGGTATCCCAGTTCTGAAGGGATAGATTCCAAAAGCGCCGAGACTTCACTGCCGGCCTGGATAAAACGGTATGTATTATCGCAAAAGAAAAGTACGTCTTTTTTCATTTTATCCCTAAAATATTCCGCCATGGCCGTTGCCGCCCAGGCGACCCGGAATCTGATGATGGCATTTTCATTCATCTGTCCGAAGATCATGGCAATTTTCGGCAGGACGCCGGATGCTTTGACCGTTTCAAACAATTCGTGTCCTTCCCTGATACGTTCTCCGATTCCGGCAAAAACCGCTACTCCGGATGTTTTATAGGTAATGTTTCTCAAAAGTTCTGTCATTATGACAGTTTTGCCCACTCCGGCTCCACCGACGAAACCGATTTTACCCCCCCTTACAAAAGGGGTAAATAGATCAATCTGTTTTATACCAGTCTCTAATAGTTGTTCTGTGGTCTCTACTGTATCAAGAGAGATATTAGCTTGATAGATTGAAACCTGGTCGACATCCTGCAATGGACCCAGGTTATCCCGCGGTTGTCCGTAAAGATCGATAAGCCTGCCCAGGAGTTTTGGTGAAACGGGAATTGTCAGCGGTGAGCCGGTTGAAGTTATTGGCATATCCCGGTGCAGGAGATTTTTAGCAGAAACTGACAGGCAATAGAGCGAATTGCGTTCGGTAAATGCATAAACCTCGAGTTTTACCTGGGGATTTTCCGGCGAGGTCAGAATTTCAAAAAATTTGGGCAAAAACTGGTTTTTTTCAAATTCAACTTCAACGATTTGCCCGTGTACGCGCCTTATCCTCCCGGCAAATTTTTCCGAACGGGCGTGAGTCAGCGAAGTATCAATCACCGTTTCTGGCGCTATTTCTGTTTTGGAAGTATGAGCAGGAGATTTATTGTTTAGTGCATCAGTTTGTGACATATGTTCAGTGTTTCCACCTTTTTATACCGGAAAAGGTATCGAGAAGCTGGGCGTTGGTAAATGAACGGATGACTTTCCTCAGATCTGCCTTCTTCTTTTTTATCTCGAAATCAGTTCTTTCTTCAGCCTGGCTCATGGTTAACAGTCTCGCAGCTGTCCTGGCCATATCGGATTCGAGAATGATTCTTTGGAAAAGAAGCCATCTGACCTGTGTATCAAAAAATTTAATCATTTTATCTAATTCCGGTTCGAACAGAAGATGAATTTCTTTAGTCTTTTCATTTTTCTTCGAATCCCGAAGGGCAATCTTTTGGGTAATATCAGTGACACCGACTTCCTGTTTTAAGAAGCTGATAAATTTCGGGTAAAATACTCTCACCTGATCATAGTTTTCCGTCATTTTCAAAAACTGGGCGATTTCATCTTCTGCCGGCAGATCTTTTTTAAAATCCATTTCTTTATAGGAAAATTTTTGCCCGGTTGATCTGACATATGCTTTTCCGGTTACACCGATAATCATTTTTTCAATTTCCGACGGTTCGCTGTCCCTTATAAAGGTATTCATGATTTCGGTAT
Source organism: Candidatus Gottesmanbacteria bacterium RIFCSPLOWO2_01_FULL_42_22 (assembly GCA_001779315.1). Classification (GTDB taxonomy): domain Bacteria; phylum Patescibacteriota; class Microgenomatia; order 2-02-FULL-39-11; family 2-02-FULL-39-11; genus GWA2-43-14. The sequence continues at coordinate 5,812 of MFJU01000003.1, forward strand.
TGATGGAACCGAAAAATCGTTGGTTGGAGGTAAAGGCGATATACAAACGGGCGCTTTTACGTTCGATTTGGCTTTTGATTCGCTCCATTTGCATTCTCTTGGCATTCATTTCAACCAAGTGATAAATATAGTTGATTTCCTCGTAGTAACGGGCATTTCTATTAAAAGCATCCCTGATATTTTTGAGCTTAACCGCCGCAGCCTCGGTAAAGGCAGCGCTGATATGTTTAAAAGTCATCAAATCGTTGATTTGGTCTTTATTATCCGTTATGACTGACATGCGGCCTCCAAATAGGATAAAACCTGGGATAAATCTGTTAGTAAAGTGGGTAGATCAATCGTCAGTACTTTATCGCCGATAAGATTTGTCTGGGAGGAATTGGCGAGAAATTCAATTATTTTTTTCTTGTTTTTTTTCACGAATTCCAGGTCCTTATTCTCAAAAAACGGCGTAAACAGAAGAGACAAGAGGAGGATTTGGACGTTCGGTTCAATCCGCTCCAGCGGCTCCTGTCTTAAAAGTTCCAGTGCCACCATGCCGGTTTTCAGAAGTTTTTGGGTATCCGCTGTCAACTCGGAGCCGAATCGGCCGAATCTTTCCATTTCATGGTAATTGGTGATTAAAGACCTGACGCGGTCCGCTAATACTTTATGTATGGATCTTTGTGTTTGGTGTCCCACACGGGTGACCGACCGGTCAGGATCGATAGAAGGATAATAGCCCCGGGCTCGCAGGGCTGATGAAAAAAGCATATGGCCGTCAGTCATCGACATGACGTTGGTCGGGATGAGGTTGGAAAAATTCTCCAGATCAGTCTCGATGACAGGTAAAAGGGTGATTGAGGCATTACCCCATTTGCGGTTAAAATTACCCGCCCGCTCCACCAGATGGCTGTGGGCATAAAAAATATCAGCAGGATATGATTCCCTGCCAGGCATCCTGCCGGACAGAAGACCGATTTCACGCAAATATTTGGCATGGGTACCTAAATCGTCAAAGATAACCAGTACATCCCGGCCGCCTTTGACAAAATGTTCGGCTACCGATAAGCCCATCGAGGGAGAAATGGAAATTAACGGCGCTGAATCAGAGGACGTAGCCGCCACGATAATTGAATAGGAAAGACCGCCTTCTTCCTCCAGTGTTTTTATGAATTTCTTAACATCAATATCAGCCTTGCCCATGGCCACATAAATGCAGATGATGTCTTTGCCTTTCTGATTAAGAATGGTATCGATCAGGAACATCGATTTATTGCTTCTGGGCTCTCCGAAAAGAAGCTCCCTTTGCCCTTTACCGATGGGTATCAGCGTGTCAACAATAGTAATGCCGGTATATATCTGATCAGTTACAATCTTGCGGCAATCCACTCCCGGAGCGACCAGGTCAAAATCAACTCTCTCTCCTCCCGGGGTAAGTCCGGGCTTGCCGTCTATGGGATAGCCCAAAGGGTTGATAGCCCGGCCCAGAAGTTTGTTTTCCAAGGGCAGTTGGATGCCGCGCGCTTCGATGGTAAAAGTATCTCCGGGGGAGGGGCGTTCGCGGTCGAGCATCAATACTTCGACTTTTTCATGGTCCAAAGCGGTAACCAGGCCTTTGCCTTTAGTTTGGGTATTAAGAATATCATTGATTTTGACTGCCGGCAGGCCTTCCAGATAAAGCAGGTAATCCTGCGCCTTGACGACGAAACCGAATTCAGAAGTGGCTTTAGAGGTTTTCGGCTGCATAAGCTTCGATTATTTTATTTATGATAGATTGTTTTTTGGAAAGAAAGTAATGGAGAGAAAGATCATGGTACTTGCCTTTCCAGACATAGGCGCAGCCTGAGACCATCAGCAGGTTGATTTTGATATCCATTAAAACTTCAGGATTAATGTTAGTTCTGAACCACCGTCCGAGATCATCTATTTGATAATCATCCAGCATGACAGGCAGATAAACAGTCAGAACCGGCAGCGATTTTAGATTTTCGACCAGGCTGTTTATGACAAGATAAAGATTGTCTTTGGTAAAAAGATTGAAAAAATGCTCCTCCCAAAAAACGGTGGCCTCCCGGTCATGCTGCGAGGCCTTTATCTGGTTTAAAAAATCAAGGAAAGTGATGCTTCCATCAGAAAAATATTTTTTCTCCAGAAACTCCCGCAGTATTGTCAGCCGCCTCAAATAGTCAGTTTTGCTGAAAGTATTTTGAAGAATAATTTGTTCAATCTGTGAGACATTCATTTTCTAAGTAATTCCCTGTTCAGTTTTAGCTTGCTCCAAAGCCTGGAGGATGATTTCACTGTGTTCATCAAGCGATAATTTTTTGCCTAAAGTTTCCTCCAAAGTTTTTTCCAGGATATCGACGATATTTTGGTTGATCACATCGATTCGACGCTGTTTGTATTTTTCAATTTCCGCTTTGACATTAGAAAGTTCATCATCGATCTGTTTTTTGATTTTGCTGTTAATCTCCACAATGAAATTAGCTAGGGCTGACTGGGAATTATTAATCATGGCTGTCACTTTATCATGGAAAACTGCCTGGTTTTTCAGTTCCTCATCATGAAGTTTAATTTCGAGCTGGCTCATATATTCAGTAAAGGCTTTTTCCATCTTTAACATTGATTGGGAAAACCGCTCTAAAAGCTTGCCTTCCACACCCTCCATCTGCTCTTTATAGGATCCGAAAAGTTTTTCACTCTCCAGTTTTTGCCTGGAAATATATTCGATACCCTTAAGTTCGGCGTTTACCAGGATCTTATTGGCCTTTTGGATGGCATCATGCAGGATTTTGGCGCTTTTTTCCTCCAAGGGTTTGTCCGCTTCGGAAGTTTTGCTGCTTTTTTTACCGGTTAAAAAAAGAAAGAGGATGATTTGGGTGATTGAGGTAATGAGAGTAAGCGATAACAGTAAAAAAATGAGCAGGGTGTTATCCATAGATTCATTTTACTATTGATTTTGATTATTATTCAACTGTTACAAAGCCAGAATAGTCAGCGACAGAATGATACCGCCCAATGAAACTAAGCCGATGAGGACAACATTGATGATGATCATGGTTTGGATGGTTGTTTTAGCCAACGGGTTGCGGCCGATGGACTCGATGCCTTTAGTCACATTGCGGCCGAAGAAATAAATGCCTCCCAAGATGGAGATAATGGCGACCAAGGCCGACAAAATATAGCGGAAAATCTTTTCCGCCTCCTTATTGGCTGAAACCAGGCTAAAAAATGACAGCCCTACCTGTCTGGCAGTTCCCAGGAAACCGCCTGAACTATTGATGGCAGAAAGCGAGGATGGTCCGATACCGATGGCTACTTTGATCTTGCCCTGCCTGTAAGATTTGTTTTCAAACTTTAATTCCGTGCCATCTTTTTCGCTAAAATCTGACAGGGCTATCCCTAATAAATAACCTTCGGCCAAACTGGCTTTTTGTCCTTTGCCGGTTATTTTACTGGAGGTAATAAAGTCGCCCCGAGCAATTGCTCCCGAGAGGGTCGTCACATTGACATCGACCTCACCCACGCGGGCCACCGGCATGTTATTGCCTGAGGTGCGAAAGACTATTTGGGGATTGGTCACATAGACCCCGTACATCTTCTCGTCGTAAGGGTTAGTGGTACGCTCCAAAATGTTTTCTTTGGCGGTGATGGAAAGAATATCGCCGTCTTCTATCTCTTTTAAATCCTTTTCCGGAATCGAGTAGGTTGTGGCTATGGCAAAATCCGGCACAGCTTGAGCTTGGAGGGTAGAGGGGATAACAAGAGCTGACAAAAAAATAATCAGAAAAAGCCAAACTTTCCGCATTTACTTCCAGTTTACCCCGAACTACCTATTTTCTGCAATTTGTCTGATTTTAAGTTTGGGATTTATCTAAACAAAAGATAGACTGCAGCACCTGTTTCAGGGCGCATTTGATAAAGCAACGAAATTTGATAATTAGATGCTATAATACTTTTATATGGGAAATTTTAACCGGGACAACAGGTCTTCTGGGCGGAGGGATTTCCGTAGACGAGATTTTGGCCAACGAGGGGGAGATAGACAAATGCACAGAGCGGTCTGTAGTAACTGCGGAAAGGAATGCGAGGTGCCTTTCAGACCATCCGGCGACAAACCTGTTTACTGCAACACTTGTTTTGAAAAGAACAACAGGGGAACGGATTCAAGAATATTTGGAGACAGGAATTCCAGGAGATCCAGTTTTGAAGACAGGGAGAGTAAGCAGCCTCAAAACAATGAACAGTTTAATACATTAAATGCCAAGCTTGATAAAATCTTGGCCATGTTAACGTCTGATTTACCGCTTCAGATTGAAAAACCAACTGTCATTACTGAAAAGAAAACAAGGACATCCAAAAAAACTTCACCATCCGAAAAAGAATAAGATCTAAGTAATATCTCCACTTATCTATCACGAATCATCTTAACAGCTAGTCTTTGATTTCGCCGCTGTTGATTCTATTGGCCGTATTATAGGCATCGCTGATGGCATAAATTTTGGTAATTAAACCGGTAATGAAGCCGATGAGGATGAAAAGAAGGAAAAAGTTTAATATATCGACGGCCATCAAAATCAGCCCTTTAGCCATCTGACCGTTATAAATTTGGCCTAAACCGGCGAAGAAGAAACTTAAGACCGCGGCTAATCCAGGATTTTTGATCTGCTGGCTGGACCCGCTTATTTTTACGCAGTTACGGCATTTAAGCCTGTCGCCAACCTCGATACTGCAGTTGTTACAGATACCCCGACCGCAATTTGAACAGCTACCAATAGCCTCAACATCAGTATGCGCAAAGCATTGCATCTTTTATATATTAGGACTTTCCTTGGGTTGCTGTCAATATATTTACACAATGCTGTCCTATTTTCAGAATGTCTTATTTTAGCTCAAAAAGGGCAGTAGCATAAGTCGGGATTATTTCAATTCCTTTTCGATCAGCTCTTTAAGAGCGGTATAGGAATAGGCGCCCGGCAGCGGCTGGCCGTTGACGAAAGTCGTTGGTGTGCCAATGGCCTTTGCCTCTGTGGCAATTGCGAGCGCCGCCTCGATTTTCTTTTCATATTTATTGCTGTCCAGACACTTGCCGAACTCACTTGAATTCAATTTAAGTTCGGTGGCCACTTTTTTAAGATTTTCTTTGGAGAAAGCGCCCTGATTTTTTCCTTTTTGATGGGCAAAAAGATAATCGTGGTATTCCCAGAATTTTCCCTGGTCCTGGGCGCAGCGGGCTGCCTCAGCGGCCCAGCGTGACTCATCTCCCAGGATCGGATTATCTTTCCAGACATAAGCTACTTTTCCCTTCTCAATATACTCTTTTTTGAGATTAGGCAGCGTTGCCTGCCAGGCGGAGTCTTTCTCCTTCAACATTTTGCTTGCGGAAGTCTCAAATCCATTAAAGGCACCGCAAAATGGACATTGGAAATCCTGGAAGGAAATGACGGTCACTTTGGCGTCTCTCGAGCCCAAAATAGGGTCATCATCAGCCACTTTCAGCTCAACCGTGGTTGTCGATTTAGTGGCCGTCGGCATGGGATTAGTTGTCGGTGTCAGTTTCAATTGGGCCTCCTCGATCATCTGCTCCGTTAGCTTAAATCCCAGCTTTTCCTGCTCTTTGGCCGGCATGAAATTGGTGTCTGTGGTCAAGCCATTTCGTTTCCAGCGGGAGCTTATATTGACATATTCGGACACATCGTAACAGCGTTTCCATTGTTTATCGTCAAGAATCTTTGGCCCCCAAGTCTCATTTTTGATAATCCCCATCGCTTCCAGAAGGTATAAGTCCTCTTTGGTGAAATCCAAAAAGCCCTCTTCTTTATATGCGGCATAAGATTCACCTTCTTGGTATTGTTTTGCCGGATCGACCTCAAGAACCTCACACTTACCTTGTTTGGTAAAGCTGGTTCTGACTTGAGCTCTGGTGCCGTCATTTTTAACCACCTCGACTTCCAAGTCTTTATAAGGGTCGTTGCCTTTATCAAAATCAGCCCGGACATTCCAGTCAGCGGTTTTTACTAAAGAATCATCTCCCGATAAAAAGGGGATTGAATTTTGAGAACTGATGAATTTAAGAATGATGGCGGCAACGGCCAAAATCCCCAGGATGATCAAGATCAATTTAAAAGGTATGACAAGTTTCATGCCAATTTCAGGATTTTACTTCCTTGGTATACTGTTCGCTCCAGTAGTTTTTATCCCCGATAAGGGTATGGATGCGGAAGTAAACAGTACCTGCTTTTTCGGGTTTCCAATTACCGATGAACTGCATAGGAATATCGGCATTTATGTTGGTAAAGTCTTTAATGGATTCGGTATATTTGGTATTGTCAGCTTTTTTATCAGGACCAAAATCGCCCGGGTCATTCTCATGGCCGAAATGGATATCCGTATGATGGATGATTTCACTTGGTCCATCTATTCTCCAGGTAAAAGTAGCTGTCTCTCCGACTGAAACGTCTTTCGGGCTGTCAATTAATGTCAGGCTGTAATCTTGTGATGTTTGTTTAACCGCGATTTCAGAACTTTGCGAAGTGTCAGTTTTAATTTGTGCTGAACCTTTGATTGGCAAAGGACTCTCGGTCGATCCGGCGATATAAGCTTTGCATTCATCTCCCCGACAGCGGCGGCACCAGTAACACTCGTTGCCGGTCTTATTGTCGAAGCAAACATCTCTCAGTTCGCCGTACTTATCAAAAAGCGACCTGTCTTCTTTTCTCATCTCACCTTCGGCCAAGAAACAGGCTGACAGGCTTAAAGATTTGCCTGCGCTATCTGATTGGGAATTGACGTAAATAGCCTCCAAAATCTGTGTGTCCGTTGCCCAGGTCCAAACACATCCCGTAGACTTCATTAACTATGAACGGCAGGTATAATGGTGCCTCTATGAAAGCTCATTTCATTCTTCCGG
>MFJU01000004.1 GCA_001779315.1 Candidatus Gottesmanbacteria bacterium RIFCSPLOWO2_01_FULL_42_22
TAAGAAGTTTTTTCTGTGAAAAATGGGCAGGCAACATATTAGTCTTAATTTAAACCTAAAGAAAATATTATTGTTTGTCAACAATCAAAATACGTAATTATTTATAGTTTAAATAGGCTGAATAATTTACCGGGTAAGCATTTGGCGGGCTTTGGAGAGAAGCAGCAAAGATTCAGGCCGGTTCCAGGAGATATCCTGCCGCTCAAGCAGGGTTATGACCTTTTTATAATCTCCTTTTTTATCGGCAATCAGGGCGCGGTTATAAAGCAGTGTTTGATTATCACTCCAGTCGGGTTTTAGGGAAAGCTCCAAAAGCATCTCATCAGCCTCATCCGGTTTGTTTTGCGCTAAATAAACACCGGCCAGGTTGTTCATGACAGAAGAATCGTCGACAAAAGCAATGACAGAGGGATCTTTTTCCAGGGCGCTTTCGTAATGCAATTGAGCCTTTTCAAATTCATTGATTTTGAAATAATAGTCTCCCAAATACTGGTGGCCTTCCAAAAAACGGTCGTCGGCAGCAACTTCGGGTTCAAAAAGAGTCAGGTCATTTTTAAAACGAAAACCGGCACGAAAAGTTGAAAAACCGGCTATAACCAGCCAAATGACCACTAAAACGTTACCGATTATTGCACTTTTATATCTTTTGAGACACCATTTCCTGAAAATTACAACTAAAGAAGCTGCTGCCGGTAAAGCCAAATAAATATAGTGGGGGGAAGAAAACCGCGGCACCGGTATAATATTCAGGGCCGGCAAGGTTAGGACAGCCAGCAGAATAAAAGCTTTTTTAAAATCAGGCTTAAGGCGCCGGAAAAATATAACCGGAATAATAAAAAGTGTTGCTGCCGGAATAATTTTAAAATCTGTCATGGAAACAACCCTGGTAGCATCGCTTAAGGCCGGTTTCAGGGGAAGCAGAAGCTGAAAAAGAAGCCGGGACACAGCCGCGAGCCTTGTCCCTAAAGCTAGCGGAAACGGCAATGCGCTGGCCGATATATGCCAAATTTCCGGCACAGCCGCAAAACGCAGTAATCCGTAAATCGAGAGCAGGACAATTTCTGACAGGAAAAGCCTGTCAAATAAAAGGATCAGGACAGGCAGAAGAAACAGGGCTGTTTCTTTTGAGAAAAGTGCCGCCAGAAAACAAAGGTAGGCCGGAAATAGTTTTTTTCGGAGGTGAAAATAAAGTGTCAAATAGGTAAAAAGCGCCAAAAGAAGTTCCTGGCGGTAGGAAATGGCTCCGACTGGCAAAAAGGCCAGCGGATGGAAGCCGGCGATGAGAAAAACCATCAGCTTTTCCTTAAAAGAAAAAGTGAACAAACGGGTAAGCAACAAGGCCGCCATAAAAGTGGCGGCTAAATGCAGAAGGACATTGGTCAGGTGAAATCCGGGCGCCCATAAGCCGTAAAGGTCAAAATCAATTGAATTAACAGTTGTGACAATGGGCCGGAAAAAACCGGTTTGCCCGAAACGCGATATAAAAGCTGAAGAAAGACTGGAAAGCGGAAGCACTACCCTGCCCCTTTCAATATCCCCGTGGTCCAACCAGCTGAAGCCGTTGTTTATAAAACTGGAAAAAACGAGGAATACCGCAAAAAATGCGCTTGTAAAATATATTTTTTTTCTCATTTCTAAATATTATATGATAAATGAGTAATTGACTTTTGTGTAAATAAATAGTGATAATTAATCTTAATGAATAAACGGCCATCGATATTTTTTTTCTTCTTTGTAGCTTCCGCCGTTCTGGCTGTTTCCGCTTATGCCTATCTTGTCTCCCGCACACCGACCAGATCGACAACATTTGCCAAAACAGACAAACAGGGAGGCATCGTAGCCGGTTTTCCCTCTTTGCCTGTTTATCCCGGAGCTAAAACCGAAAATACCTATAAAAAAAGTGAGAGGGGCTTGGTCGGCTTCCAGGGTGACTGGCTTACCTCTGACCGGGTTAGTCTAGTCATGGCCTGGTATCTTCAGAAACTGCCCACCTACGGCTGGCAATTAGTTGAAGCACCGGAATTTCCCGAGACCGACAGTGAATTGTTTGCCCAATTTAAAAAAGGGAAACAGATCTTAAATTTAACGGTTGAACAGGAAAGCCGTTCGGAAACGGAAATTCATGCCGAGTTTCCATTGCAGATGCCATGAAAAAATATCTTCTTTTATTAATTACCGGTTTTCTCTTTATAAGTTCTGTTAAAAATGTTTCTGCCTCAACGTCCACCGATCCCAATTTCAAAGTGGCCTTTATTGGCGATTCCTCTGCCGGGAGCAATTTTCAAAATGTCCTGAATCTCATCAAGCAGGAAGGCGCCCAAATGGTTCTCCACCAGGGAGATTTTGATTATTCGGCCGGTCCGCAAATCTGGATGGATAAAATAAATACCACTCTTGGTGCCAACTTCCCTTACTTGGGTTCGGACGGCAACCATGACAATTGGGACACGGACGGTTATGCCGCCTTTTTCAAAGACCGATTAGTCAAAATGGGACTGCCTGCTCCTTCAGGCAATCTGCCTCCCAGTTATTCCGCAGTCTACAAAGGCCTAAAAATCATCTTTTCCAAAGAAAACGGCGACCCCGCCTTTCTTCAAAGCCAGCTTGCTGGAAATACCCATACCTGGAAAATCTGTTCCTGGCATAAAAATATGAATGCCATGCAGGTTGGCGGCAAAGGCGACGAACAGGGCTGGCCGGATTATGAAACCTGCCGCCAAAACGGGGCCATTGTCGCCACAGGCCATGAGCATACTTACGAAAGGACAAAAACACTTTCCTCAATCCAAAACCAAACCGTCGATTCTTCCTGCTCCGACCCGAAAAATGTCTGTGTTGCACCCGGCCGGACTTTTGTCTTTGTTTCCGGGCTGGGAGGCAACGGTATCAGGAACCAGGACCGCTGTTTACCCACGACCTATCCCTACGGCTGCAAAGGCGAATGGGCCAGTGTTTATACCTCTGACCAGGCAGGCGCCTATGGAGCTCTATTTATCACTTTCAATTATCAGGGGAATCCGAACCGCGCCCACGGCTATTTTAAGGATATAAACAACAAAGTAGTAGACGAATTCGATATTCTGACAACCGGCGGATCAGGAGGTACTATCCCGCCGGTGACAATTTCTCAGTCCCCCTCAAACCCGCCTATCTCCGGAAGCGGAAAACCGGGTGATGCCAACGGCGATAATCTGGTCGACGGCCAGGATTACGTCATTTGGTTGCAAAACTACAATACCCAAGCTTCCGGCGCTGCCAAAGGCAACTTTGACGGCAACGGGGTAGTCGACGGACAGGACTACGTCATCTGGTTAAACAATTACAACAAGTAATAACTTGCACACTCCTGGAGTGTACTAGCTAGACACCTCTGGATTACGTTACCACTTCTTCCTCTAAATACATTTCGGCCTGGTGTGTTATTCTAATATTATGAGTATAAAAAAATCTTATTGGATGTTATTTTTTTCGTCAGTAATCATCTTAGTTTCACCCGCTAAAACATATTCTGCCGGGCCTCTTGTCTGGCTGGAAGATGGGATGACCCGGGTTTTCAAAAATGATCCGGCGAAAACAACATCGGCATTAACTCTTTTCTCCGCCGGCAACGAGTATGAAATGTTTCAGATAGTAGTCAAAGCGCCTCCCGGCAATACCCTCACCGGTGTCAGCGTCTCGGTTTCTGATTTCCTGGGGCCAAACAATAATAAAATCAGCGCCGATAATGTCAGCCTATACCGGGAACACTATATAAATGTTACTGCCGGCAGTAAAAAAAGAGCCGGCGATACCAACAGTCCGCTTGGTCCCGGTATGTACCCGGATGCCCTCGTTCCTTTCAAAGATCCGGCCACCAAAGCTGATTTGACCGGCCGGTTTGATGCTTCCCCTTTCAACGTCCTTACTTCGGACAACCAGCCTGTTTTGGCTGACGTTTATATTCCGGGAGCCACTCCCCCCGGTCAGTACCTGGCTAACGTTTCTGTTTCAAGTGATCAGGGCTCTGCCACTGTCCAAATCAATCTTAACGTCTGGAATTTCTCCCTACCCAAAACCAGATCCCTCAAAGGCTTTACCAATATCTGGAATTCTCAGTACAAAACTAAATCATCCTATATTGAACTTCTGAAACACCGCCTCAATCCGAAAACCGTCAACCGCTCTGATGAAAGATTTCTGATAGACAATTATAGCTTGGACACCATTGACATCGGGCTTGTTTCCGGTGCAGGCTACGGCAATTGCACGGCAGGTCCTCCCCCTTCAATAGCTGCGGTTCAGGCTGAAACAGCGGCCCATGAAAAAGACTTATACCTGCTGACTTCCTATGCCAATGAGGTTTGGGATTGTACTTCATTAGTGCCAACTTTTTTACAGTGGGCAGCCAATTTAAGGGCCGGCGGAATTCATCCGGAAATAGTTACTTATCCCCTGGATACTCTGATGGGCACGGATTTGGATCATACTGCTGCTGATATCTGGTATGTTCTCCCCAAACACTTCAATCAGGCAAAATCCAATATCAATAAACTGGTCAATCATCAGGGTATTCAGGTTCGCTCATATAATCCCTTAGTTCAGGATGGGTTTTCGCCGAAATTTACCATAGATTTTCCTCCCGTAAACGCCAGGATTATGCAGGGTTTTATCAACCAAAGTCTGGGTTTGACCGGCACTAAATTCTGGCGGGTGGACAATTGGACCACGGATCCCTGGCATAATCCCAATCTGCTAAGCCAGGGAGGTCAGCCTGTTCCCGGGGAGGGTGCCATGGTTTATCCGGGAGATATGGTAGGTTTACCTGGCCAGGTTGTTTCCGGAGTCAGAATGAAGTGGTTCCGTGAAGGCAGCGAAGATTTTGAATATATCCAGATTCTGAAAAATGCCGGACAGGGGCAGTTTGCCCTGGATTTGGCTAAAACTGTGGGAGCAGACTTTCAGAATTGGACGAAAGATAAAAACCTTTTGCTCTCGGTCAGACAAAAGCTGGGGGAGAAAATCCACAGTTTGAATTTACCTCCCGTATCCCCGATCAGTCCGCCTCCTGCGATTTCGCTAACCGGCAGCAGCAAGTCTGGCGATGCCAACGGCGATAATCTGGTCGACGGCCAGGATTACGTCATTTGGCTGCAAAACTACAATACCCAAGCTTCCGGCGCTGCCAAAGGCGACTTTGACGGCAACGGAGTAGTCGACGGCCGGGACTACGTCATCTGGTTGAACAATTACCTAAAATAATTTAAGGCTACACCCTCCAGGTGTTACAGGTTTACACCTGTCCTCAATAGATAGTCATCTATACTTTACTTTTTGTGCTTGACTTGTCCGCATTTCGGATATATTCTGAAAATGATCCGTGAAGAAATTCTTTTTGCTTTTATCATTCATAATTCTTAATTCGTTATTCTTAATTCTTGCTTCCCCGGTTTCTGCTCAAAATACTTTTAAATTCGTCGCCTGGGGTGACACCAAATCAGATACTAATGTCCTCAAGAGTCTTTCCTCCCAGATTAAAACATTAAATCCTAAATTTACCATTTTTGCCGGGGACCTTGAGTCAAGCGGCTTTACCCAGGGAGGTATGGATGCCTGGAAAAATGCCATAAACGCTGGAGTTAATAACGGTCTTTTAAATATAACCTTCCCGGTACGGGGCAATCATGATAACCAGGCCACCGGTTCCCCCACCGGCTGGCAGGCTTACTTTAATTTGAGTGCAGCTGTCCAAGGCATCGGCGCTGCCAATTATTCTTTTTTGGATGATGATCTCACCTATTCTTTTGATTACGGCAATTCGAGAATCATCGGTATAGATGTTCCCGGCAATGTCACCCAAATGACTCCGGCACAAATAACCTGGCTGGACCAAAGACTGGCTGATGCCGAAAGCAAAAGCTTGCAGCATGCTTTTCTCTTCTGGCACGGGCCTTTTTACTCACAGGCTAATCATTGCTGCCCTGTCCCCTCCCAATCATTAATCTCTGTCATCAATAAGCACTCCATTGTTTCAGCCGGATTTTACGGCCATGAACATACCCTGACTTATACTCATATTGACAGTTCCCGTGTTCCCGGGATTACCCGGGGCTTTGAACAAATTGTTTCCGGTGATGCCGGAGCCGGGCCGACAACTCCGACTTCCGGCCGCTATGATTATTTGCTGAATTTAGGAGGTGGTAACAGCGGCGGTTTTGCCGTGGTTGACGTTTCCGGCAGTTCATTTACCCTTAGTATGTACAAAGGCGGCTCGACTACTGCCCAATATTCCAAAACCTTTAGCAAATCAGGTGTTAACCCGCCTCCTGTTACCATTACTGTGACTCCCCCCGGTACCTCTCCGGGTTCAAAACCGGGCGATGCCAACGGCGATAATCTGGTCGACGGCCAGGATTACGTCATTTGGCTGCAAAACTACAATACCCAAGCTTCCGGCGCTGCCAAAGGCAACTTTGACGGCAACGGAGTAGTCGACGGACAGGACTACGTCATCTGGTTAAACAATTACAATAAATAAATCCTCAATCGAAGTTTCCTATTATGAGGGATTTGGTATAGGACTTGTTGCCGGCGGGCACATATCGGGTGTTTCAGGCAGCAAACATGGCGGATTCCCATCTAAACAGGCTGGCCTGGGTCTGCAGGTTGGCAAAGGACACAGCCTAATTTCGCCTGACGGGCAGGTATTGGTGGCAACTCCATTATTCCAACTTAGGCAATTTAAGGGAATGACCTCACAGGGCGGTGTGGGTGACAGCGATGGAGTCGGTGTCAGAGTCGGTTTCGCTACAAAAGGCAACAGTTTTAATTTTTTGAAGTAAATAGTTCCCTCGACTCCCCTTTCGGAGGAAGTGCTTTTTAATTCAATGGCATTTGAGGTATAAGCGGATCCCTGATTGGCGGTAAAATGCGGTCCCTGGTAATAAACCCACTCTCCTTGCGGTTTAAAGCCGTCGTAAGTCCTTAACTCACTGGCCCACCAATACTTGGCAATGGGATCTAGATTGAAATACATGTTTAGTCTCATCTCGCTTCCCCTCTCTGTCCAGGTAGCTTCCAAAGTTGTATATAGATTGCTGCCGGGATCTGAACGTACTTCAATAGATGTTCCCGGATCAGGTATACCGTAATATTTCTTGCCGTTGGCCATAATGTAGAATGATTCAGTCTCCAGTTTGACTGTTTCAGTCGCCCATTTGATAATATTTTTCCCCTGATAATGACTGCGCCAGATATTCAAGTCCAGTCCTTCGACAGTGCCGTTATAATTGAAATCTCCGTCTCTGTTCCTGTTTTGGGTTGAGCGCCCGTAATTATTAAGCCAAATGACATAGTCCTGTCCGTCGACTTTACCGTCCTCATTGGCGTCTCCCGGCATTAAATCATCAGGTCTGGTCGGTGTCGGGGTGATCGTCGGAGTCAGTGTCGGCGGCGGACACCACCATCCGCCTGAGGGCAGGATACAGGCGGAATCAGTAGCGCTGCTATTGCATAAATCAGGTTTTGGCATGCAGGTCGGGGTGGGCGTTAAAGTAATAGTCGGTGTCGGGGTTAGCGTCGGCGTCGGAATTACCGTCGGGGTCGGAGTCCTGGTCGGCGTAGCTGTCGGAGTCGGGGTATTACTTGGCGGTGGGCACCAGTAAAAGTCGGGAGGCTGATCGCAATAAATGACATTGCCGTTTTCATCCGTTACTCCAGAAACACATGGCGGTAACGGCCGGCATATCGGTGTTGGGGTCGGCCCATTCCATTTACAAAGTTCTTTATTATTGAAACTATAGGCAGGCATAGATGAAGTCGTATTTTGACAATAGTTATTTAATGACATTAGTTGAGATTTAACTGTGAAATTGGATACTGCTCCTTTTGCCTTATAACAAGTTAGGGTGCCATCGTTGGAACAATTAACTCTGCCTGTAAAGCTTCTGGTATTGAAGGCCTTAGTTTCACGGCAATAAGTGGAAGAAAAATAAGTCACGTAATTTCGTGAACTGTCGCTGCCTCCGCATAACTGGTTGGCGCTGTCATACCAGCCTGTAGGCAGCGGTGTGGGCGTGACCGTTGGAGAAACAGGCGGCCGAACGCAAGCTCCATTTGAGCAGCCCGAGGGACATGTCTGCAATCTGTTTATGGCATATTTACCGCCGTCAGCCGGATTCCTCCAGCAGAACCATTCGGAAAGTAAGCCGGAATATGGAGGATTTGCCTGCCCCTCTTGGTTTACAACTGCATAAGCACAGTAATCTTCAAAAGTTTTTACCATACCATCCGGCTGTTTTTGCACGGTGGTCCCTTTTTGAAAATAGTCCAGTCCGTCAGGATACTCCGGGCTTACATCGGAATCAGTACAGCTGACTGCTCCCGGGACCGGAGTCAAAGTACTTGTTGGAGGTACGACTCTGGCTACTTTCACGCTGCTATTGGTTGTAGATATTGGAGCGATTACCACCGAGGCGTTACTGACAACCTCAAGGTCGGAAACGGTTATCAGTTTGGGTTTTGAGGTCAACTCCCTGCCTATAAACCAGATATTGGCAATATTTAAAGCTTTGTCCGTTGGCGGTCCGCTGCCGGGCGTTTCTGCCGCCAGTTCGATCACCAGTTTGCCGTTTTCATTAGCTTTGGAGGGACTGTCCATTCTTATAATCTTGCTAAAACCGGAGCCTGATATGTCGATTTTTTTTTCAGTTGACAGTTTTAAATATTCTTCGGGGAAATTTATTTCGGCTTTGAAATAATCAAGTTTTTCCCCGGCTGAACCGTTATCGAAAACAGCTTTCAGGGAAAACATGGAGTCGGAATTCAAAGTTATGATGTTTTCAGTCGGATAAACAGCGATTGAGCCGCCTGTGGCGGCTGCTTCTTTCCTGGATTCAGTATTCAGTTTTATGGCATAAAGAGCCAATCCCAGGAAAATTAGCAACACCGGCAGACTGAGAAGGACTAATAACTTTTTATCTTTTATCATCTTTTACCCCTATTATCCAACCATTTCACAAAATCCAATCCGTCTATATATTTATCTTGATTGAAATCCGCCCTCAGGTCAAGACATATCTTACCCTGGTTAGGATAACATTGGCTGTTTAGCCAGACGGAATAATCCAGACCGGAAATTTTGCCGTCGCAGTTGGCATCACCGTATTTTCTTTTGCTGCAAACAACAGCAGTTATTGGTACTTTGGTCGGAGTAATTGTCGGTGTAAAAGTAGGTGTCGGAGTTACCGGACAGATCCAACCACCGGGAGGTAGATAAATTTCCGGGCAGGTATTCCCCCAAGCTCCGCTGGGACAGGGTGGTGGAGGCGGTACACATGTCGGAGACGGCGTTATTGTTGGTATCGGCGTTTCTGTCGGGGTAGGTATGACACTATTGTTGTAATAAACGATTAATTGGGGAGCTGAATTGGAGGGGCCGCTTTCTCTGGAATAGAAACCGGTGTTGTTGCTTGAGTCAGCTGATAAAATGAATGAATATTCCCCGTTGCCTTTTATGGCGGATGTGACATCATACCAGACAAATCTGTAAGGGGGCACCTTATAAAGGTTATCCAGAGCTTCACCGATTTTGGCCGGTCTGTTGTTATGATTCAGTGTCGCTTCATTCCAATTATTTGAGGTCAGATAAATCGCCGGAGCATTACCCGATCCGTCATAGGTAGTTTTCAAAAAAAGTAAAGCTTTGGTGACTGCTCCATTTACTCCCTCAGCTTTGGCTTTTATGTATGAGTGGCGGACAGGGCTTGAATCTACAATCAGAAATCCGTCACTCCCGGTGTTTAAATCAGGTTGTGATCTGTCTGTATAGGCATCGGCAACTAACGGAAAACTTGCTTTGGCTGATTCATAAGGAGTCGGTGGCGGTGAAACCGGGCACCAGACTTCGTTAGGATTTGGATTGCAGTAATCGATAGATCCATCAGTCTTCTTTTCCCCGTCAGCACATAACGGTCTTTGTGTACAACCCGAGGCGGAAGGAGGTGTAAGCTGCTGACTGCAGGCTCCATCAGAACAACCATATGGACAATTTATGGAAACGCTGTCGATTATCTGCTGGCCGTTGGATTTTGTCCGGCAGGCATGCTCAACCAGAACTGTTTGAGGAATACAGCTAGGATCAGAAGATAAGCATTCCTGAAGAAGGCAGGTGTCCTGGATTGTCACCGCGCTTCCATCCGGGACAAGGCCGGTTGTTGTGCCTTTTAGAGAAGAAATTTTACCTCCGTCCGAATCAGAACAGGCAACAGGTGTAGGCTTGGCAGTGGAGGAAGGCTGCTGGTATGTTTGGGTTTGCAAATCCGAGGCTTTGGGGAAAAATCTGGAGCCGACTTCAACCAGTTTATTGCCGGCGAAAATACCGGCGGTCAAAACGGCCATTCCGGCCAGAACCGCCACTAATGTTATGTCTCCCCTCTCCTTTTTAATTCGAGCAGGCATAAGGAAAATACTTGCCTCTATATAAAGATAAATACAATTTTTGGGAAAAAGCAAGAGGTACATGTATCTTTGAATTGACAGAATCATTTGAAAGTGTGCATAATAAATCAACGTTGAAAAAAATGAAGCAAAAACAGCAGCGGCCGCACCCGACGGATCCCTACCGCCACCTTATTCCTCTTCTTATTATCCTGATTGCTCTTAGCCTGACCTTATCTTATGTTCTCTGGCATAAGCTCAATTATCGCTCTCTTGGCCAAACAAACGACACCTCAAAATCCATCAAGTTCGGCACTTTTGAAGCACCGCCGACTACCCCGGCTTATGAACCCCCTCCGACCGGCTCCTATAGCGGTCCGCTCCCGATTACTACCCCGGCCATTGGCGGTCCTGTCCCGCCGGTTGATTATTATTGCATCGATGATGAAGATCCTGATATGTGCGATGACAATACTTCCCATCTCGTACCCAAAGGAGCAGGCGGTGTGGCAGGTTCCTGCGGTACAGTCATCAGCCAGGCCCACCGGCTGGTCATGGCACTTCCCCAGTACATGAAAGGCTTGAGGGATAAATTAACCTTGGCAATTTCCAACTGCGGTTATTCGACCGGACCGTCCGATTCATACGTTTCGACTCATTTTGTCATAGATGCTTATAATCTGGCCGGTATAACCGGACTTAATAAGACTGATCCTGCCCATGTCAGCCCGTCAGGTTTATACAATTGGTGGCAGAGCCCTCCTGCCGGTTACCTCTTTGTGCCTTATAGTCCAGCCGCAGTCCAGGAGTATGCTGCCGGACAGCGCGATTTAACGGGATGCGTCATGTTTCTGACCACATCCTCAAGCTTCCACATCGGCATCGTCAATAAATTGGAGCTTTTCACTGCCCAGGGGGATGGCGTCATCTCTATTCTTCAATCAGGCACCAGTATGTATATTGACCGCTTTCCTGTAGCCAACTGGAATATCAGCAACTCATCGACCAATATGACATATACATCCGGTGTTGCCGGATTCGGCTGTTATCAATAAATAAAAAAATGGATCTTAATAAATTTCATCTTTTGTCAAACAAAAAAATTCTGGTTTTAGGATCAATTATTATTTTCATAATTCTTCTGATTGTGATCTTTCTGCCAAAGAAAAAGTCTCCAAGTTTAAAAAATAATCCCGCCCAAACTGTGATGTATATCACATTACAGCCGCCTTCACCTGTCCCTACCAATTCAGCCCAACTTAAGCAAGCAATCGAGGAAGCAAAGCAATCAGCCCGCGAATATGACGACTGGCAGGCAAATCTTAGGCTAACCTATCCCTGGCTGCGAAAACTGCCGGTGGCTGATGATAAATATTATGTCTATTTTGATCTTAAAGAGGAAAAATTCCTCGGCTCGGTCTATCCTGCTAGCGGCGATAACGTGGCCATTATCAAAGCCGAAGCCCTGCGTGTCTTAAAAGAGGTCAAAGAAATCCCCGTCGATGACTACCAAATCAGCTGGACCGTCAAGTAATTACTATATTTTTTCCGATCCGGGATCGGCATGAAGCTTAGGATCCGGGATTTTTTGCATCAGCGAGTACAACCGCTTCAGGAATTGAATAAAGAATTGAGGCCGGAAAAATATTTAAACCCTCCTCTGATTCCCGTTCCAATTTCCATAAAACTTGCTTTTTTGTTTTACCTGCCAGGCAAACCACTGCAAAATTGCACTGTTGAAATGCTTTAGGGGTAAGTGTAATTCTTTGAGGAAATCTGCCTTTATTCTCATACCCTACCGCAAATGTGTCTTTATCCCATAATTTCCGGTAACCGGGCAGCAGTCCTACCGTATGCCCGTCATCCCCTATGCCTAAAATAGCGATACGAAAATCAGTATTTTTATACAGTTTAGAAATAGTTTGATTATATTTTTGCGCGGACTCCTCCATTGTTCCTTTTTGATCTACAGCATAAAAAGTTAAACCGCTTTTTTCTATCTGATAGGCATTAATGTCCTCTTTATTTTCAGGCTGAAAACGCTCATCGGCTTGTGCAATTGTCAAAAAATGAGGTTTTTTGGACAGGTTTTTCAGTTTTTCGGCAAAGAGCGGGTAGATATTAACGGCAGAACCTGCGGAAAGAAGAAGCAAGGTTTTTTGGGAGCTGGCAATTACAGCATCAATTTTTTCCGAAATTATGTCAGCCGCTTTGTGCCAAATTGATCGCCTGTCTGTCTTAACAATCTTAATCATTTTTTTCCTAATCGGGATTCTCCAAAAACCTCAGCAGTTCCTCTTTTTTGGCCAAAGTCGTCTTGACCGCCACTACTCCTTTTTCCGGTTGACCGTACAAAACCAGCGATCCGAGCGGAGATAAAAGAATGGCTGGTAGGGATGCCAGATCTTCCTCCCCGGCGACCTCAATTGCCCTTAATTTGCCGTCCGTAAGTGACTCTTTGAGATTCCTTTTTATAACTTTGACTAATTCGTCAGTGATATGACCGGCAGGATTTGAAACTTTACTATGGGCAGATATTTTTCCGAAGGCCAAATCAGCTAATTTCTGATGCTTTTTAATTCTCTTTACGTGAAAATCCACGATAGCCAATTGGTACCTGAATTCTAACTTATTCATCATATAGACCACTTCGTCGCCGACGGCCGTTATCATTACCGGCTTTATTTTATCTATCTGCTCCTTTAGTTTTTTTCCGATTTTCAGGATATCATCCTCGGGATTTTTTATCAGGATTCCTATGGGAGATTTCAGCTTTAACCGCAGGTTTTGCGGCAGCTTCCTGCCGAAGATATGCAAATCAGCCATTAGCTGGCCAAAGCGGTTGATCTCACCCATCCTGATTCTGCTGGATGAAATAGCTTTGCCGTCCTCGGCCATGACTAAATCCATTGTTTCCAACTTTAATTGAGGCAGGCCTGATTTCCCTCTTTTTTGGTTTACTTTTTCTCCGCCTGTCCGGGAATCGGCAGTGACCAATAAAGCCTCAATCTCATTTTCTGCTGTCGCTGGTCCATAAACATCATCGATTTTTACAATCTCAACCCGCGGCCGGAAATTTTGCTCTTTTATAAAGAGCATCAACTCCCGTTTCCTATCACTATAATTCTTAATTTTAATTTTGGATTTTTCTTTTACAAAAGAATCAGAGGTTAGTCCAATAATGACTCTTTCACTTAAATCAAAAGCCTGGGAAATAAAACGATGGTGTCCTTTATGCAAACGGTCAAAAGTACCGGCAATGGCGATCTGGCGGTATTTCATCAATATTCACCTGAACAGAGCTTTTCATAGAGAGCAATATATTCAGCCGCACTTTTTTTCCAGGAAAAATCAGCGGTTAGGGCCGCCATGATCATCACGTCATAGGTTTTCCTGTCATGGAGGCGCAAATCGATGGCTTTTCGGTAAACATGCTCCAGGGATTCAGAGGTATATTTTTCAAAAAGAAAGCCGTTATGGTTGTTCTTGATCGAATCGATCAGGCCGCCGGTATGGTGCGCTATCGGGATAGTCCCGAAAAACATGGCCAGCATCTGGATCAGGCCGCATGGTTCAAACTTGGACGGGATGACTATAAAATCCGATGATTCGTAAATTTCATGGGCCAGGCCCTCATTAAAAGTGAAATTGCAGTAAACGTTCTGCGGATAGAATTTATTAAACCACTCAAACCTGGCTTCCCAATCGACGTTGCCCGATCCCAGGATGACAAACTGGTGATTCTCCAGATCGAGATTCCTAATCATGCGGTGCAGGATGTCCAAACCTTTTTGAAAGGCATCGAAACGGCCGACAAAACAGGTCAAAGGGATATCATCTTTCTCTTCAAATCCCAATTTCTTCTGCAGCAGTTTCTTATTTTCCTTTTTTTTGGAAAGGTAATATGAAAGGTTGGCGGCAATTTGGTCAGGATGGTCCATCCGGCTTCTGACAAAATCGCATTTCTTGCCGCTGTCGTGTTTCAAATACCTGGTGATGTTGATGCCGTTTAAAATTCCGAATACCCTACCCTCTTTACCCCGCAGGATCTCATCCAAGCCAATGCCGTATTCTTCGGTCATGATCTCCCTGGCATAAGTCGGTGAAACTGTAGTCACCACATCGGCATGGATTATCCCTTCCATCAGTAAATTTAACTGTTTAGTTTCCCTCTCCCAGGCCAGGATACTGCCCTTTTCCTGATTGATCCCCAATTTTGAGAGCACATCCTTGCTCACTCTTCCCTGATGGGCCAGGTTGTGGATGGTCAGCAGGGATTTTATCGGCAACTTTTCTTCTTTGATAAGAAGCGGGAGCATACCTGTATGCACATCATTGCAGTGGATAATATCAGGTGTAAAAGATAAAAAATTCCCCTTGATAGCCTCAATTATGGCTTTATTGAAAAAAGGCCAGGTATCCTGATCGATAACCACATCCAAATAAATGCTGTTCTTGAGAAAAAAACAGGGAAAATTATTCAAAGGGTGCAGGGCTTTGTATATATCCACTTTTTCCTCTTTGCCGTTATAGATGCAATGAAATGTACGTATATGTTTCTTGTTGATTTCACCAAAACGGACTGCCTTATAAAAAGGCATCACCACGGCAATATCTACTCCCATCATAATTAAATCCGCCGGCAGGGCCCGGGCCACATCGCCCAAGCCTCCGACCTTAAAAAACGGCGGCAGTTCCCAAACAGCAAACAAGACTTTCATAACTTAATTATACATAGGTTTATTAACTCCATCCCATACCCCATTCCATTCTGCACCTTTTCCTCTTAAAATATCAGCGGTCAGTTTTATCAGATTGCTTGCCGCTTCCTTTTCTCCATTTTCAACAAACCACTTTGTCTCCATTATGGATCTGTACAAAGTATGCATTGCCAGACCCCGTCTCTCTTTTTCTTCTGGATGCCTCCGTAAAAATTCATCAGTCACAAGCTGTTGCCGTTTCCGGTCCAGGGCCAGGCCTGCAATTGACGCATCATAAATCTGCCCGGATAAACCCTTACGTTGAGCCCTATCTCCGCTGGTTAGCGTATACTCAGTCTCTCCTGATTGCGGATTTCTTGATTTATGAATATTTCTTGGGAAAAGCGTTCCGTGTGTAACTCGGGTTGCGGCAAGTAGGTTTTCATCCTTCTCGATCAGATGCTCTCCAACGTTTAATTCTGTTTTTCCGTTTTTAAATCGATATAAAGGCAAATTATTTTTTATCATCTCCTCAAGTGCCTCTGTAAAAGAAAATTCTGGATCACCGCCTTTAATACTCTCCGCTAATTCATCATATAATACTTTAACTTCAGGATTATCAGTCATTTTGTCAGTCAATTCCTCCAGTCTGTCACCCCACCGCTTGTCCGATGATTTAAACTCATCAAAATCTCTTTCACGGTTATACCACCATTCGTCACCGCGGAAATTACAGCCTTCATTCCCTTCTTTTAACCAGCTATTAGGAATATCAATCTGATTGACATTTTCCCATTCTGCGAACTCATTTGTAGTTGGATGTGCCGCTTCCAAATAGTCAAATAAAATTCGCATTCCCTCAGGACTATCCGGATATTCATGCGGATTTGCCAAATGTATTCCTTTTTCAGGGCCGCCGGCTCCCAAAGATCTTAAATTTTTACGATATCCCGTAATAAAAGCATGTCCCTGATCCGTCTCAAAAATCTGAATGGCAATTGGTATCGGCGATTTGCCTTTATGTCCTGCTTCAATCCATTTTTTTTTAACGTAAGCGGCGACGATTGTTCGGTAAGCCCATAAATTAGGTGCAAAATTGGGCTCATTACCGCCTTTGACCTCGGATGGTTTATGCAAAACAAAACTATACTCCTGATCTTCAGGCTTTTCTTTTAGTGGAATAACTACCATTGGGCGACCTGACAATGCTTTTCTGTCCGCATCCGATTCAGTTTCAGGCTCTAAAATCCTGCCGCCCTGTAACGCTTTATTGTCAGGCCAAGCAAACCCTTTCCTACGAATGAAAACTGCCAGTTCTTGCGCTTGACTCTCAAATCCTTTTTTTATTGACCAGGGCATATCGGTAATGCTTTCAGGAGAATTTAACAATCTGTCAGGAGATGAATCCATAAAATCATATAGGGACGGTCCTTTGATATACCGTCAGGACAATCCGGAAATTAATTACTTTATAACTCCAATATTTTTTTATAAACTGATTCGTAATCGGCAACCATTTTTTCCTTTGAGAAATTCTCCACGACCCGAGCTCTGCAATCACCTCTTTGTATCCTGTCAATTTCCCTGACCGCATGCACCAGGCCGCCAACCCCGGACTCCGTATCAACCGTAAAACCGGTTTTGCCGTCCTCAACAATCTCGGGGACCGAACCGCAGTTGTAGGCAACTACCGGTGTTCCACAGGCCATTGACTCGACCATCACCAGGCCGAACGGTTCATGCCAGGTAATCGGAAAAAGGGTACAGATCGCATTGCCGTACAGACCGCTCGATGTCTCATGGTTTATCTCTCCGATAAAACTGACTTGTTTGCCGTCGATCAAAGGTTTAATTTCATTTTCATAATACGCTCTGTCCGCCGGATCGATGGCCGCCGCGATGACCAGCGGCAGATTCAGTTTCCGGGCCGTCTCGATGGCCGGCAAAGGGCCTTTTTTTTCGACAATCCGTCCTACCCACAACAGATATTCGCCTTTGGTTTTTTCCACATACTCAAATTGGGAAATATCAATACCGTTATAGACCGTCGCCGCAAAATTAAGTTCCCTCATGCCCAGCCTTTGGTTTTCGGAGATGCTGATAAAATTAAAGTGCTTAAAAGTCTCCAACACCCTTCTCTTTTCTTTGGGAATTTCACCCGGATAATATGAACCGTGGATCGTATGGACAACTGGAGTTTTAGAGAATTCAGCCTGGAACATGGCCAGATACTGGGCGTGGTTGTGGATGATGTCAAATTCATCTGCTCTTCGAAAACATTCCCGGTAATGGATCAGCGGCAAATACGGCAGGTCCTTGTTAAATCCGCTGTTGCCCAATCCTTCCGGATAGACGCTGACCAGTTTAGCCCGGGTCTGGCTGTCGCCGCTGGCAAATAAAGTGACATCATGGCCCCGGTCGACCAGACCGTCAGCCAATAGGGAAACGATTTTCTCTGTCCCTCCGTAAGCTTTCGGAGGCACGGATAAATAAGGCGGAGCTAAGATACCGATTTTCATCTCTTATTCTATTCTATCCTAACAATAATCTTGGGGACAACATTATTATTAAATTCAGAGACATTCAGTTATAATACAGGGCCTTGTAGCGATCTATATGAAAAAAAGCGGCGTTATCTATACCCATAACCTGAAAAAAATAAAACCGCTGTCGGAAAGAAAAACTTCCCCTGCCTGGGGAATAAAAGTCGTTTTTCTTCTAATCATGATAGCTTTTTTTTGGTCAAAACAAACCCGGATAGCCGGTTCGAGACTGGCCGAGTTTGTAATATCAAACACTCCGACTCCGTCACCGACTGCCACTGCCACCCCCACTCCCACACCGACTCCGGTCATCCTTCCCTCAAGGCTGATTATTGATAAGCTGGGAATTGAAGCCGAAATCGAATATGTAGGAGCTGATGAAAACGGCAAGATGGGAGTTCCCTCAAATTGGGACAATGTGGCTTGGTATCGGGCTGGGCCTGTACCGGGTCAGATGGGCAATATGGTTATAGCCGGCCATTATGACACAAACCGGGGCAAACCGGCAGTTTTTTATCATTTGGAAAGTCTGGAACCCGGGGACATAATCCGGATTTCTAAAGTTGATGGAAGCTTACTCTCCTATCAGGTGACTAGTAGGGAAATTTTTCCGCTTAGGGAGGTACCTGTTGATTATATTTTCGGTTCAAAAGATACCTCTCAATTAATATTGATAACCTGCAACGGTTACTTCAATAGGGGTATAAAAAGTTACTCCCACCGCATCGCCGTCTTCGCGGAACTTTTATAATAACCGTTAACCGTTAACCGACAACCTGGGAGGTTACCCAGCCTCGCAACCTGGGGAAATTTCAGAAGGGGTTCAAGACTTCGATATCTTTTATTTCCTCAAAATCCGTATCATCAGAAATAATTGTCTTTATCTTATAAGTTTTCATATAAGCTACCAAAAATAAATCATAAACATAAATTTTTGGTTCCGAATTCATTAGCGAAATAAAAGATTTGAAAACAGCTTCATTCGGATATAGCACCCGCAAATTAGACCGCTGACTAAACAAATCAAGATCTTTGGCAATTTCCTTTTTGGATATTTTGAAATGTCTGGAAAAAACCGCCGAATATTCCAATAAATTTTGGACTGTTAAAAATATGGTTGATGCTTTTTCTTCCAAATCATCAATTATCTCAAGCGTTCTTTTATGTTTAGCTGATTTCTTATCCTGCGAATAAACAAGGATATTAGTATCAAGGAGATATTTTTTTCCGGAGATAATCATCATAGATATCTTCTCTTTCTATCTTATTAATTCCTATACTGTATTTTCCCAACAAATCAGTAAGTTTTTTTGCTTTTTTCTTTTTAAGAGTAATCCCGAATATCTCTTGTTTTAATCCCTGCTTCACCAAACCGGAGACACTCGTCTGTCTTTCCACGGCAGTCAGTTTAGCGGCTTTTAACAAATCTTTAGGAATTATGACTGTAGTTCTGACATTTATATCCATAATATAATCATACTAACATACAAACATACTTATGTCAATCTCACTATTGGATTGATACTGTTCAGAGTTACGGACACAAAGTCATCCTGGTAAGCGAGGAAAGAGCGCATCCAGGATCCGTCGGGGATTCTGGACAAGCCAGAATGTCGATATTTGCCAGCGATTCTGAACAGTTACATTGGATCTAACTTTCACAATTCCGAATCGTTACATGTATATGCGTGATTCTGTAATTGATTGATGTAATTTATTCTTTAACAATTTTCTTTGTTGAAGATTTGGAGAAGAAATAAATTATCCAACTTACTAGTGCCAAATCAGCTATTAAATAATGACTGGAAAGAAAATCAGGAGTTAAACTTGAAGTACAAAATCTTGGAAAAAAAGGTTTAACTCCTCCATAACTGGGATTATCATTAGATGACTTTGACACGATAGCCCTTCCCCAGGGGACTAAATATGAAAAATCTCTTTCAGTTCTGAAAGTACATCCGTTACCATAGATAAAAATTGGCAATCTGCTTACTATAGCAAGAATAGACAATAAAATAGCTAATTTCAAGACTTTACTCCAGGGTTTTGAACGGATGACTATATAAATTATTACGGCTGTAATTCCTAATACCAATGAAGAATAAAAGGCATACATATTTCTAATATATCATAATGGGGAAATGAAATTTTACTATTTCCTTATCAGTAAATTTCTCAGAGCGTTTAATACTCTTTGTTTCATTGTTTTTTTGGATATATGATTATTGAAAACCATATCGAAATGCTCTGCTGTATTTTTTTGGGATTCATCAGAATAAGTAATATTAGTTTCTGAGCCTAATCCTGTCCTATTTGCAAATCTTGTTTGGACAGTTTCATCACTTATATCTATTTGCCAGCGGTCCAGATTGGGATAGTTAGTGGCGGCTCTGACCAGAGATCCGTTTTCATCTCTTACCCAAAAAAGCCTGTCTTCCCTGGTTGTTTGCTTTACCCCCCTTCTCTTTATTTCGTTTTCTTCAACCAGAACATCAGGGACTACTACCATATCATAATAAATTTGGGAATTGTCAGGTGCTCCTTCCCTGGCTATTTCAGCAAAATTCTCGGATAATATTACGTCGATGTTATAAGCCTTTTCCATCTCGCCGGTATTTGCATATCCCCGGCTTCTTGCCAATTCCTTTAATTTAGCTTCAAAAAAATTTCTTGCTGTCTGAGGTGTAGCTAAAGCTTCAACAATTGAATTAGGCCTTTCAGACGAACTGCTCTCTATAGGAATTGGCGTTAATTCTGACATAATAATTAAAGCTTAACAGTTATTTACAAAATTTCAAACATACGGGATTTCTCAAACTTATTTTACTTATTGAAGTCGATATTTGACAATAGTACTAAAAATAGACTTTATATTTTAAAACCAATTGGACAGATTCCAATCTTGGGCTCCTCCATAATTTCCCTGGGCGATCCTATATTTTTTAAAAAGAATTCGTTTCTTTCTATATCATCGGCTGTTAAGTATTGAGATGAACAGTCATTTTTATATTCAAACTGATAATGCCCGGGGGTCAAATTCATTCAGCTAAAAAATAAAAAAAGTACAAAGGTAGGGGAATTAATAAAATTATTTTAATAATGTTCATAAAAATTAAATTAAACAATCTTCTTCAAGGCCTCCTCATAATCTTTTACCATCTTCTCTACCGTGAAGTTTTCCATACAATGGTTGCGGCAATCCGAGCGCTTGATTGAATCAATTTTCTTGATTGTTTCCGTCATCTCCTCTTCACTGTTATTTTCTATTACAAAACCTGTCTTTCCATCAACTACTACTTCAGGAATTGCCCCATTGGCAAAGGCGACTACCGGGGTGCCGCAGGCCATCGCTTCAATCATCACCAGACCAAAAGGCTCCTCCCACAGGATGGGAAAAAGAAAGGCTTTAGCGTTCTGGTAAAGTTCTACTTTTTTATAAAAATCCAGCTCCCCGAACCATTGTACCTGTTCTCCGTCAATATCCTTTTTGAGTTCCTCAAAATAATCCTGGTCGCGGATTTTGCCGGCCAAAATAAGTTTCAAACCCAGTTTTTTGGCAATTCTGACTGCCGCCCCCTGGTTTTTATGCCGGCCGATTGTCCCCATCATCAGCAGATACTCTCCGCCAGCCGGCGGTCTGGGATGCGGATTGAATGTATATTTTTCCGTATCGGCACAGTTATAGACGGTGGCCAAATAATTCAAATCAGGAAAATCTTTCCGCTGGCTGTTACTGATAGTGATTATATGAGTGTTATATGTTTTGAATAAGTTTGATAGCTGCGGAAAAAGGGGCAAATGCATGACGTTGACAAAAGGCTTTCCTAAGTGCATTACCAGAGGCAGAAAAACCGCTTCCCCCCGCATGTTATTCAAAATCAGATCATACCCGTCTTTTAGGTCAGTCAGCATTTGCATCGTTTCGGCGAGATGAACATTTTCCAGCCTCAATTTTCTAGAAGCTTCTGTCTCTTCCTTGCCTGCCGCAGTTTCGATGGATACGGGTTGTCCTACTTCAATTAACTTAAATCCTTCCTCCTGTGATCCTCTCGAGGCAATCAGTATGATTTCATGACCGAGTTTGGCTAAGCCGCGGGCCTGGTAGTAGGCTATCCATTCCGTACCGCCCTGCTTTGGCGGCGGCACCGGTAATGCCACTGATCCTAAAATTGCTATCCTCATTATTAGAGTATAACTTATCCGATCTTCAACTGCTTATGCTTGGGGCCGTTGTGGTTTTTAACCTTTGGAAAGTAGGCAAAGCGCATATACATCAGGATAAAGCGGTGGGCAATTGTTTCCCAGGAAAATTTTTCCTCGACAATTCTTCGGGCATTTTCCGCCATCTTATCCCTTTTTTCTTCATTGGATAAAAGTTTATTGACCTTGGCGGCAATCTCCGTGGCATTTTTCGGCCTCACAAAAAAGCCGTTTACCCCGTCCTTGACAGCCAACGGTATCCCGCCTTTGCGGGTGACGACTACCGGCGTCTTGCATGACATCGCTTCCAGAATGACCAAACCTAAGGGTTCATCCCAGACGGAAGGCGCCACAAAGACATCAGCCCGGTTATAAAATTTGCGCAGTTCGTCCCCTTCGGCTACATGCCCGATAAAATGGATATTGGACAGTTCCAGTGATCTGGTTTTCTCCTCGAGATATTGTCGCTCCGGGCCTTCCCCGACAATAACGATTTCGGCATTAATCTTTTTGGCAGCGGCAATCAGATAGCGGACTCCCTTGTAATGAGTCAGTTTTCCGGCAAACAGGACGACTTTTTTACCTGTCAAATGGTACTTCTTATCAATATCGTCAGTGGCTAAATTCGGATTGAATTTTCTGACATCGACGCCTCCCGGGATGACTCTGACTTCAGAACGGAATTCGTCGCCGAAGACTTTAAAAAGCCACTCTTTAGTCCAAAATGAGTTAGGTACGATCCTTCTAGCACGGCGCAGCGCATCCCCTGTCAAAGCCAGATAGCGCTTGTCTTTCTGGACGGTCGGCAGTTCCGAACCGTGGATGGAAATAACATAGGGTATCTGATAAACGCTTTTGATGACGCGGGCACACCATGATAATGGAAATGCGTGATGGACATGGATGATATTGGGGTTGAAATCCTCGACAGCCGCCCTGACACTATTGAGCATCTCTTCATACATCTCAATCAGATCATGGCTTGTAATATCGGTATAAAGGATGGCATTCGGCCATTCCGGATGTCCGGTAAAGACAACCTGTTTGGAAGTTTTTAAAGGGTACAAGGTTACATTGGGAACATGCCTTGTATCAGGGGCGACCAAAGCGACTTTGAAATGCCGTCCGACCTCCTGGGCCAAATACCTGGCGTATGTGCCGGAACCTGACCCCCATAAAGGAAAGGTTTGTATATACAGGATTTTCATTTAGTCTGTTCGCAATTTATCGGTCTAGTCCCACAATTTTATTTTATTTATGGATTTAAATGCAAATTTAGTGCTGGCGGAAATAAATTTGAGGGAAAAAAACGGATCCGGCCAGATGCCTTTTTAATCTCCAAGGCTCTTTGACAAGCCGGTAAGCCCATTCCCACCCGCTGTCCCTCAGCCACTTCGGCGCCCGTTTGGCCTTGCCTGACAAATAATCAAAACTGCCCCCGACGGCCATCATGACCAGCGGTTTTCCCCAATTTGACTGTTGCATTTTTTCTTTTAATTTTTGAATGAAAAATTCCTGCTTGGGGAAACCCAGGGCAACGAAAAGAACATCAATCTTTCTCTGCTCAATCGCGTTTATCAAATTCTCGAAATATTTTTCGCTATTAATTACTTTCCCCTTATTATAATTTAGGATTTCGAATTCCGAATTCCGAATTTTTATTTCCGGTTCTCCCAGGACGTCAATTTTCAGTCCCTGGTTAAGTTTGCGTAAGCACTCTGCTGTCTGGACTGCCAATCCGGTCCTGCCCCCTATAAGTCCTATTCTGTCGTTCCTTTTCACTGCCTGACGGCACAATGAAAGCATAAAATCAACACCGGAAATTCTCCGGATTTTCAATTTATATTTTTTTTCAACTGCCCAGACAATGCCGGCACCGTCGGGAAGATTGATTTGGCCTGTATTGACAGTCTGTCTAAACGTCTTATTTTTTTCGGCGAAAACTACAATTTCCGGGTTCGGGGTAAAAATAACCAGCGGTTTTACCCCGTCACTTTTGCCTTTTGCCTTTCGACTTTTGCCATTTTTAAAGTACTTATCGATTTTCTCCAGGATAGAATATTCATTTTCTGTAGTTATTTTCACGCCTAGAATTTTTATGGTGTTTTGAGACATAAATTATTATCAATGTCTTATTTTCTAGAAGTATTTTTGTCTTTATTTATATTTATGAGTACAAATATTATCCGGGAAGTTTTATTATTTTAACAATCTAAATAATCATTAAAACACTTAAAGTTTAGCAGAAGATTTTATTTTCATCAATTATACTGTGATTTTTTATAAAAACCGTTCTTTATTCTATTTTTTTTAATCTTTTTAGCCTAAATATATTACTATAAAGTCTTATTCATAATTCATATATCTTATCTCTATCTTCTGGCAATAGATCTTTTATACAAATCAATATTTTCCAGAGCAACGCCGGTCCCCCGCACCACACATAACAGAGGGTCTTCGGCTATATGGACAGCCACCCCTGTCGATTGCATGATCAGTTTATCCATATTGGTCAATAGCGCTGTCCCTCCTGACAGGACTATGCCTTTGTCGATAATATCCGAAGCCAGTTCCGGCGGTGTATTTTCCAAAACTTCCTTAATGCCGGAGATAATTGACTGGAGGGGATTCTCCAAAGCTGCCGAAATTTCCTCGCTGCTAATTTCAATCAACCTGGGAAGTCCGGACAAGCTATCCCTGCCTCTGACTTCCATTTTCCGGATATTTTTTCCGACAGAGGCTTTCGGCAGTGCATCGCCTATTTGGATTTTGGCCTCTTCGCTCATTCTCTCCCCGATGATCAGATTAAATTTTTTCTTGATATAAGCACCTATCGCTTCATCCAAGCGGTTGCCGGCCACTCTCACCGAATGATGGACGACCACTCCTCCCAGAGAAATAACCGCCGCTTCGCTCGAACCGCCGCCTGTATCGACAATCATATTGCCGGAAGGCTGGGCGATGGGGATTTTTGCCCCTATGGCAGCTGCCAAGGGTTCTTCTATCAGATAAACTGTCCTGGCTCCGGCTGAAAGTGTAGCGTCCATGACTGCTCTTCTTTCTACCTGGGTACAGCCGGCCGGGATGCAAATCATGACTTCGGGTTTGAAAAAGCGGGTTCTCCCACAAACCTTGTCCAGAAAATAGCGCAGCATGGCCTCCGTCACCACATAATCGGCTATCACTCCTTCTTTCAAAGGACGTGAAGCGACGATATTCCCAGGAGTCCGGCCGAGCATTTCGCGAGCCTCATTGCCGACTGCTACTACCCGGTTATCGTCAATTGATATCGCCACTACCGTCGGTTCATTTAAGACAACTCCCTCCCCTGCCAGATAAACCAGGGAATTAGCCGTACCCAAATCAATACCAAGACGTTTGAAAAGCATATTTTCCAATTAATTCTACTGTTCCTATGCTATAATTACAACGCCTTCCGATGCTTAAACGTCTTTTCCTATTTTTGTTTTCGCTTGTTCTGATTGCTGGTTTGACCGCCGCAGTTATCCTCTATGGCCGGGGTTACCGCTTTGATCCCAAAGATAAAACTATCAGTCCGACCGGCATTCTCTCTGTTTCCTCATATCCCGGAAAATCTTCAATCTTTATCAACGGCAAATTAATTTCAGCCACCGATGCCTCACTGACTTTGCCGCCGGGCTGGTATGAAATCAAAATCAGCAAAGAGGGCTACCAGCCCTGGAAAAAAAGAATCAGGATCCAGGGTGAAGTTGTCAGCCAAATTGACGCTCTCCTCCTGCCTTTTAATCCGTCACTCAGAGCCATTACCTTTACCGGGGTCGTCTCCCCCCATCTCTCTCCTTCAGGCACGAAAGTCGCCTATTTGGTTAAAAGTAGCGAAGATGATCCGGCCACCGGCAAAAACCGTTCCGGCGTCTGGCTTTTGGAATTAAGAACCGGTCCTTTAGGCACGAAACCGGATCCCAAGCAGATGTTTTCCATCAATCCTGAGGGGGCAGAGCTTATATGGTCATATGATGAAAAGGAAATTATGGTAGTTTTCCGTCCCGCTGCCCTTCCCATTCAACAAGCTTACCTTATGGAAACAGAAAGCGGCCTCTCCATTATGCCAATTGATGTCACCTTACGGGCAGAGGAAATACTCCAGGAATGGGAAGAAAGAAAAATGCTCAAACATAAATCAAGTCTTGCCTCCTTGCCTAAAAACATCAGGCAAATTTTGACTGAATCAGCAGACGGAATTAAATTTTCTCCTGATGAAAATAAAATCCTTTATCAGGCTACTGATTCCGCCAGCCTTAAGCTTGTCATAGACCCGCCTCTTATCGGCAGCAATCCGACGGAAGAGACCAGAAAACTGGAAAAAGGAAAATATTATATCTACGACGCCAAGGAAGATAAGAATTATTTTTTGGCTGATACTTTACCGATCTGGTATACCGATTCAAAACACCTCATTCTGATAGACCTGGATAAGATAGCCGTGGTTGATTACGACGGCACCAACAAGCGTTCAGTTTATTCCGGTCCGTTTACGGATAATCTGGTTTTTCCGTGGACTTCTGGAGGCAAAATAGTTATCCTGACCAATATAAACAGCTCATCTTCAGCTGATTTTTACGACGTCGACTTAAGATAAATATGGATAAAAAAACTATGGCCATTTTGTTGAGTCTGGCTGCCCTTATCGCTGGAATCTATTTTCTGACAAACTCGGTTGATGTCAAACCTTTCTTCAGTTTCCCCGGCATTAACCAGGCTACCTCTTCTGGTTCCCAAAAAGGCTTCTCCGAACTCCTGGAACCGTCTCTTACCCCTACTCCCTGAAATCCTTTTCCGGAACAGCCAGGATGATCAGTCGTTTAAAAGTCGTTCCCGGAGGCCAGCATGTCTGCAGTGTCAGCTGTTCATAGTTGGTCTGCCTGGTCAAATATTCAATTTCAGTCGGATCGACAATCAGTTTATTGGTTACCCTGTAAATATGCCTTTTTCCGTTCAAAAAAAGATCAACTTCATCCCCTTTTTCCAGTTCCTTCAGTAAATAAAAAATAGCGTTATAACGGCCCACATTCCAAAAATTATCAGTTGAGTGGGCAAAGAGGAAAATATTACCCGTCACCCCCGGAAAAACCGTGCCGGCCGCGTGGGCGACTCCTTTTTTTAAAGCATCCAAATAAATATCAGGTTTGCCGGCATCAATATTGGGAGCAATCGGCGCGTTTGCCCCGATTTTCGGAATGATTATGCCGAATTTAGAGGATACCGGTTCCAGAAATTCCACTTTATCCCCGCCGGAAATCTGTCCAAAAAGTGTGTTGTTTATGATCTCCGGGGTTGGAGTAGGTTCCTCGCTCAATACCTCTGTTTCATCTTCAGCAACTACCCCCTTCCAGGCAATCTGGTAGCGGACATTTCTCATTTGGTTGAGCCGGTACTTGCTTTCCAAAAGCACAGCCGGACCCAATGTTCTGCTGATGCCATAGAGTGAAGCTAACAGAAGGAAATTTCCCAGTGTTCGTAAAATAATAAATCTGATAACTTCCCTGCTTATTTTCATATAAAAAAAGTACCCCTGGGCGGAATCGAACCGCCATCAATCGCTTAGGACGCGACTACTCTGTCCGTTGAGCTACAGGGGCATAAATTTGGAACTGCCAATATCCAACCTTAATATTTTATCATTCAGGTGATAAAATACGAAGAGACTCTGTGTCAGGGAAATCGGGATGTAGCTCAGTTGGCTAGAGCGCTACGTTCGGGACGTAGAGGCCCGCGGTTCAAGTCCGCGCATCCCGACCAACAGAATATAATTTGGCAAAGGGGGTGATCAATTTGAAACAAGTAGGTCAGGTAACCCACTATTACGATAAAATCTCTGTGGCGGTCATCAACCTATCCTCAAAACTTAAGGTTGGTGAGACAGTTAAATTTTCCCACCATGATGATGAATTTACCCAGACAGTCAGCTCAATGCAAAAAGACCACCAGGTGATTGAGAAAGCGGGCAAAGGGGAAGAAATAGCCATCAAAACCGACAAAAAAGTCAAATCAGGCGATAAAGTTTATTTGGTTTCCTGAATCTCGGGTGAATCGCCTTATTTATTCTTTCTGCCAACTGATTTTCTGGTGGGCTTAGTTTCGGCTCTGGCCCGATCGGCGAAAAATAAGAGATAAATAACCGGCAGGACTCCGACGGTATTCAAAACCAAAAGAGCGACAAACCAGTATTTGTGGTCTTTCTTGGCCGCTTTCCAAAGAGCAAAGCCCTTCATGATCAATTCCAGCGCGATAACCGGCAAATAGACCCATTTATTTTCAGGGAAGAAACCCATGATGATTATAGTATACTACGAAACATGCCCGATTTAGTGCTCGCTTCCCAGTCGCTGGGCAGGAAAAAACTGCTGCAATATCTCAAAATCCCTTTTAAAATCATTATTTCCTCACTTGACGAAGAAAAAATCCTGGCCAAAACCCCTGAAGAAACCATCAGGCTTCGGGCAAAACTTAAAGGCGAAGAAGTGGCATCCCGGCTCCAATCTCCTTCAATTATCCTTTCAGCCGACTCCGGTGCTGTCTTCGGCCGCGAACTGATCGGCAAACCGCATAGTAGAGAGGATGCAGTCAGAATTTTAAAAACCCTGGCTGGCCATCGTCATAAATATATAACCTCAACTTACATCATCAAATTATCAACTGATAAATTAAAAAGTATCATTTACCAAGGGGAAAACACCAGTTTTGTCACCTTCAGAAAAATGGCTAAGGACGATATAAATTTTTTCCTGGACCGTACCGATTATACCCGATTTGCCGCCGGTTATATTTTAGTCAGCGCCCAGGATTTCATCACCCGTGTGGAAGGTTCCCTTTCCAACGTCATCGGCCTGCCGCTGGAAGACATCATCCCTGTCTTAAAAAAAGAACATATTATTTGATATATTTCAAAATATACCTTTGTTTGCTATACTCACCTTAACAATTTATGGCTATTACTCATATCAATGCAGTTATAAAAAACCCTGTCATACCCGGCAAATCGATGATAAGAAGATTCCTGGTTGATTCCGGAGCAGTTTACTCCGTAATGCCGGAAAGTGATTTAAAAAAACTCGGCATAAAACCGACTGATAAACAAGGATTTAGCTTGGCTAATGGCGAAGTCATTGAAAAAGAGGTTGGCAATGCTTTATTTAAATATAAGGGTAAAATAAGAAGTTCTCCTGTAGTCTTCGGTAATAAAAATATCTATCTGTTAGGGGCAGTCACACTGGAATCTTTAGGAGTCATACTTGATCCGATAAACCGCGAACTGAAACCCCTGCCGATGCTCTTAATGTAAAAGACGCTGTTGATTAAACCGAAACAATCCCCATCATGACTATTCCTGCCAGGCTGAAGAGAATCCCCAGCCGCTGCTGGCCGGTCAGCCGTTCTTTGAAAACGAAACGGGAGATGATGACAAAAATCACTGGTGCCGAACCGGCTATAGGCGCCACCACAGATGAAAAACCGTAGGTTATTCCCAGATTAAAGGCAAAATTAGCTGTTAATATCAAAAGAGTCATAGTTATGATCATCAATATGATGCGCCTGTTTTTAAGTTTATTTATGGTTATATCTTTTCTTTTGACCATACCCGTCAAATACATGTAAATAAAAAAGGAATATCCCGGATAGGAAGACCAAAACCAGCCGATTTTCTCGACCGGGTAGCGGACCAAAGTCCAATATATCCCCCAGATAAGCAAAGTTGCAAAAGATAAAACGATGCTTTTCTCTTTCAGTAACCGGCTTAGATTTCTCTTTTTTATTTCTTCAAAATGAAAAGTTGCCAAAACCAATCCGCTGATTATCAATAAAATTGCTCCTATTTGGATTGCTGTCAGACTTTCTTTAAAAAGCAGAATTGACAAGGGTACTGTTACGACGGGAAATGCTCCGCTGATTGTCCCAACCAAAGAAGTATGCCCGACCTCCAATGCCCGGAAATAAAAAATCGTGCCGTAAAGGCCGAAAAAATTTATCAGAATGGCCAAAAACAGCATCGCCCAATCATTAACCGGACCGGCAAACGGAATATAAAGTGAGGAAATGAGGAAACTGCCGATAAGCCAGATGAAATTGGCTGCCCTGTTGCCCAAGATACGGGAAACCTTGGCCACCATAATATCCCCGGCTCCCCAGCCGACCAGGGCTAGTAAGGCAAAGAAAATAGCCATAGCCAAAGAGTATATCATCATCTCGTGCTTGACAACATATGGTTCAGACAGTATTTTTTAAAAGGGTTTAAAAAATGAAAGTCCGCCAATTAATGCGGTTAAAACCCAAAACAGTTACACCGGATACTCCTCTTGAGAGGGTATGGCAGATCGTTTCCGAACTCAAATTCCATATTCTGCCCGTTGTCGATGAAAATAACCGGCTCAAAGGCGTCATCACTGCCGAGGATCTTTTGAAGAATTTAGTACCCGACTACCGTAATTTCTTTTCCGAATTTTATCCGGATGCGCCCACCATTGATGATATTGTTGATCAAATCGAAAAACAAATCCGTTTGACAGCCCGCGATCTGATGAATAAAAAAGTCTATACCGCAAATAGCGATCAGGATGTTTTCAAAGCCCTGTCCAAAATGATGGTTTACAACGTCAGAATCCTGCCTGTCTTAAATGATGATGAAAAATTGGCCGGTTTTATCGTGGAAAAGGATATCTTCAAATACCTCTTCCAAAAGGAAAAACACATTTTTGCCAAACTGCAAAAACTAAAGCAGAAGAAATCCTCCTAACCGATCCCGGATTGACAAATCAGGCTGATATAAATATCATTCCCCTATTCTGCCCCATCTAATATGCCTCCCGTACAAGAAAGAAACGAAAACAGACCACGCGCCGCAATAGATCAATATACACATGGCTTGTCTGAGGAAATCAGGCAGCAAATGGCCCCTCTAATAGAAGATTCAATCAGAGTATATGATTGGGCTGTGGCGAGATTATCCAAACATGGACTTACCCCGACCAAAGCCGATTTGCTCCTTAAAGGAAACGTCAACAGTGGCGATAATCCTGCAGATCCTGGTTTTGCTTTTGAACACGAACTTGCAGCTGAATTCAGGCATACCGTCCACCATGTCACTGTTACGGCTTTAAAACTAAAAAGGTTCATGCTGGAACAAGAAATGCCAGAACGCGTGATTGCCTATCAATCAGGCACCGGTTTTCCTTTACCGGAGGAAATTGAGGGAAAAGTTGAAAAAATCGGCTTTCTGCAGTTCGGAAAAGGCATCCTGACACATATTCCGAAAGCCGACCATAAAAGGGACGACCGGCCAGAAGAAGATGAAAGTCCTGAGGAATCTCCCGCCGGCATGTATTTTTATAAAGTGACAGCCGACAATGGCCGTGAAATGACTTTGATTGCCTTGAAAGGTCGCTATCACGGTTATTCAGCTGTTGCTTCAGGCATGTCCTATCCCCATCACCGCCTGGCAATTCTTCCCAGGGTCCTAAAAGGTATCGGCATTGAAGAAGTGTTTACAACTTTTGCTTCCGGTTATGACGGAGTGCCGGAAGGTGATGAAGCCATGCCTGAGACCGGGGATTACGGCTATATATTAAATTTTGCCGATCTTTTCGGTGAACAACAAAGGACCGACCCCGCCTTAGGGATCCAAACAATACTTGCACCGCTTTATGGCGGCCCCTATCAGGGAACCACTGAATTAGCCAATGGCAAAATGAGCATCACTCTGATGGAAAAAGCCATCCGCCATGTTTATCCGGACGGAAAAATGGCCGATGGAACTCTCATTCCCGCCCGGCATGGCACCCTGTTCTATGACGGCCCTGCCCCCCATTTTGAAAATTCTGCACATTGGGCGCGGGCAAGAGTTAATGCAGCCAAAATATTACAAACACCGGGTATGTTTGACACTGAGATTATCGCAGAGATTCCTTCAACTGTTATATCTACCAATCAGGGTATGTCTTCCTGGTCGGAAATAATGAACTATAATCTATCAATCCCCAAAGGGAGCGGCGGAGTTGAATCTGTCTTCAACCGGAAAGTTAAAGTGACTTCCCTTACCTCCGATACCGACACTATTGATCCCAGAACCGGAGGCCAAAGCCACAAAATTTCCGACGATGCGGTGCGTGAAGCCGGCAAGAAAGGGGCCGCTTTTTTTGCCCCTGTCGTCAGCGAGTACGCCAGACAAATAGCCTCTTTCTATAAGGAAGGAGAAAATCTCTCCGGATTAATGAACGAATTGGATAAAATTCCCCAAGATTCAAAATCAGAGCAGGACCAGTTAGACAGATTATTGTTGGAAGAAATACAACGCTATCAATTAAAAGATACTATGACAGTAAAAGATTTTTATGAAGATCTTGTAGATATGAGGGGGATTTGTTTTAGAGACGCTCAAGAAAAACCCGGCATGGAAGCATCCTATAAAATTGCGGTTTTATATGATAATTTAGCCGCAAGACTAGCCGAGTATATGGGAATCGAACACGAGGGATATCGCTTCGCCTAATTTCTACAGATATTTTTTGGCCAGGCGCAGAGATTCCTTGGCAAAAAAATCCTGCACTTCTGCCCATTTTACCGGTTTGATCATCGCCGGCATATTGTCTTCTTTAGCATCTTCAAAAAATCCTAAAGCCTTGATGATAACGTAAAGATTATTACCGGTATCGCCGAATTTTTTTACGTATAAATCAATCATCGTCTCAACTGTGAATTTTTGAGTGATGAAATATAAATCAATATAATCCCTTTTAGTCGCTCTGCCGGAAATTGCCGAAAGTTTCATTGCTGCAATATCCTCCACCGAAGCAACTTTGATGCTTTTGAATATTGAAAATTTACCGATTAGCGGATAGTTATATCGGAATAAACTTAACTTTACACCTTCAAATTCTCCCAATATGGTATGGGGTGGTTCAAGCAATGTAACAGAGAATTTACCAAGTTTGGTTAATTGAACGGGTATATCTTTTGCTAAAAT
This sequence comes from Candidatus Gottesmanbacteria bacterium RIFCSPLOWO2_01_FULL_42_22, assembly GCA_001779315.1. Lineage (GTDB taxonomy): Bacteria > Patescibacteriota > Microgenomatia > 2-02-FULL-39-11 > 2-02-FULL-39-11 > GWA2-43-14. The sequence goes on from MFJU01000004.1 coordinate 32,856, forward strand.
ACTCTTTTGGGTATAAAAATCCAAATCAACGCTTTTCCGATGACCTAAATGAAGTGCTAAAGCCGATCCTCCGGCTAAATAACAGGAAGTAAAAATCTCGGATTGTCCTAATTTGGCCAATGCATTTTGCGCATTGACCGGTAAGGTTCCCGCATGCATTTGATCTCCTCTATTGGAATATTTAACAGTCGTGACCAAAATATAACAGTTTTAGATGAAAAATCCCTCATTTTTTTGATTGTTTCAATAATGAGTTCCTCCGGAAAATTCCGCCTCACCCACCTGACTGCCGCCAGATTCCCTTTATCCAATAACCTATTGATGACATAATACGGCTTTTTAGCAGGGTTAAGTTTCGTAACGTCGCAATCCCAGAAAAAAAAGTGCAATGAGGGAGGAAGTTTTGCAGGTATTAGCTTCTTTTTCACCCCTTAATTATAGCAAAAATAGCTTACCTTTTCCATTCCTGGATTTCGTGAGGGAGGAATATGAGATCCATCTCTTTGGAAGCGGCATGGTCGTCTTCTGAAGCATGAATGGCATTTCTCTGGACATCTTCGCCGTAATCACCTCTTATGGTTCCTTTTGGAGCTTTTGTAGCGTCTGTCGGCCCGCATAATTTTCTTACCCGTTTTATGGCATCCTTACCTTCCCAGAGCATGGCCATGATGGGAGTCGAAATCATGAAACTTTTAAGTTCCGCAAAGAACGGTTTTTCTTTATGATGCTCATACCAGTCGTCCAGAAGGTCATCGGGCAGTCTCATGAATTTGGCGGCGATCAGCAAAAAGTCTTCTTTTTCAAAGCGGGCAATTATCTTTCCGATAAAACCCTTGCTGACGGCATCGGGCTTAATTAATACGACTGTACGTTCCATATTTCTAATATATAAACTTAAAATTCAAAACTCAAATATCAAATCAAACCCAATCCCGATTTAATCGGGATGATTTGTCATTTGAATTTTGTTATTTGAATTTAAAGAATCAATAATTTCTCAAATCTCTCTTCGTCTTTGTATGGTCCGATAACGGCCAGGTTTAGAGTCTGTTCTTTAAATATATTTTGGGCGGTTTCCCTTACCTCTTCTGCCGTCACTTTATCGACATTTTTCATGATTTCTTCAGGGGTTTTTATTTTGCCTTCCAAAAGTTCCCCCGTGGCGAAAAGTCCGGCTACATTGCGGCTGTCTTCCAGATCCAATATCAATTTTCCTTTCAGGTTCTCTTTGGCTTTTTTCAGTTCTTCCGCTTTAACCGGCTCTTTTCCGATTTTGGCAAATTCGGCCAGGATGACTTTTATGGCATCGTCGATTCTTTTAATATCGACTCCGGCTTGGGTGACGAAATTGCCGACATCGGTGTACATCTCATTGGCTGAGCGGATATAGTAAGCTAATCCCCTTCTCTCTCTTACCTCGATAAACAGCCGTGATGACATGCCACCGCCCAAAAGATTGGTCAAAACTCCGAGTTTATAGCGGTCAGGATGGGTCAGATTATAGCCCCGGACGCCTATACAAAGATGTGCCTGCTGGGTATCTTTATGGCGAAGAAGAAGTGCCGGCTTTTTTTGCCCGTCACGGAATTTTTCCGGCTGTTCCGGTTTTTTAGATTGCCATTCTCCGAGATATTTATTGGTCAATTCCCTGGCAGAGCCTTCTATCCCGCCGCTAACAGTTACAATCGTATTGGCAGGCCCGTAAAAACGGTTCAGGTAGGCGATAAAATCTTCCCTTTTGATTGAGCGGATGACGTCAGGAATACCGGCAATGTCCCGTCCCAGCTTGGTATCGCCGTAAAGGAGGTTTTCGTACAAATCGGAGATTTTGCGGATCGGCATATCTTCATACATATTGATCTCTTCGATAATGACGCCTTTTTCCCGCTCGATTTCGGCAGGGTCAAATTTGGAATGCAAAAGCATATCGGACAGGACATCAAAAAGAAGCGGCAGGTGTTTTTGTGCAGCTTTAATGTAATAACCGGTGTGGTCTTTACTGGTAAAGGCGTTAAATTCCCCACCGATACCGTCAATCAGGGTCGCAATGTCCAATGCCGTCGGCCTTTTTTGGGTACCCTTAAAAGCCATATGTTCCAAAAAATGCGACAGGCCGTTGATATTTTTCTCTTCGAAGCGTGAGCCTGCAGCTACAGTTATCAGCATCGTTACCGAAGCCACGCCGGGCATGGGGATTGTCAGGAGGCGCAAACCGTTATCGAGAGTGGTTTTCCGGTAGTCCATAAAAGAATCACATCATAGCAAAAAAAGGCACAGAAGGAAAGGTTTTTAAGGACTGGCCATATCCGGCTCGGAATAACTGTAAAGGCTTTTGTCAATAATAGTTGATTTATTCCGATTCTTAATGTTAAAGAGAAAAAGATTTCCGTTATCCTCAAGTACTATTCTATTTCTGTCTCTGCAGGCAAAATCATCACCCATAACGATCAAATTTGGATCATCTAACCTCCAATTAGTTTGATAAATAGCCCTTCTTTTAATATCAGAGTTTATAGCGGTAAAAAGCATTCTGGGGCCGCAAAATTGGGGATTTTGCGGATTAAATACCGAATTATTTACATCCATTGTAAAATAACCGCCAGCTAGCAAATCATGAAACTGCAGATATTTACCTGTATTTCTAAAGGTGCTTCCCTCATCATTGGTATCTATTTCTTGACCTTGAACATAATAAGAAATAATCTTCCTGTTTGTATCATAGGTAAAGAATTGAGGTTGAGAATTTAAGAAGTTTGCTACAGTCAAAGAAAAGCTGACCAGATCGGGATTATAAGGAGATATAACAATCTGATAAATATTACTCACCTCCGGCTCCAAACCTGATGCTTGTTTATCTTCTTCCGGCCAATGTTTTGAGGCAAAAATTGACCGGCTGATTTTGTTTTTTTGACCCATCATAACTTCCTCTATACCCTGGTTTATTTTCTGCTCTCCTAAAATTTCCGTTAAGCTGTTTTTTACTGTTGTATGCCTCCACCTCCATAAACTGTTTCTACTGGAAAAAATCACCCCGCAATTATCATTTTCAACTACAGGATGCTCGGCTTTATCAAGCTGTGTATCCGGAAAAATCTCATTTAATCGTATTGGTTCCCTTTCTCTCCACCCTTCTGATAAATCAAAAAGCACTATTTGTGATTTATTCGTGATTTTATTTGTTTCAACAGCAGCCAGTAATTCCTGATCACAAATTTCACCTGCCAAAGGAGCTGGTCCTGTGTTTCCCGGAATTACTCCATTCATGGCCAAATCCTCCAGATCAGGAGCAGCCGCCAGATAAGCGCAGACCAGAGCGAACATCCCGACAGCTTGTCCCCACCTTCGCCAACTGATTTTTTTTAGTCGGTCCAAAACCCTTAAATTACCATTGTGGGTCCCGACTTTCCTTTCTGTCTCCATAAAAAATACTCCAGGGTATTATAGACTATATTGCGGAATTATCAGCCTATCCGCTGCCTGTTGATCAATAAATTCCCGGCATCTTGACCATCTGTTTGAGATAGGGCTAGAATGAAATTATTCCCGATGCTTTATTTTTCAGAATTATTCAATAAACAGGTTGCCACAGACAAAGGCAAAATTTTAGGCCAATTGAAGGATCTTTTTTTCCTTTACGGTGAAATCCCCACCCTTACCATATTGGCCGTTGAGGATAAGGACAGCCGGAAATTAATTCCGCTCAGTTTCCTTAAAAAAATCAACCATACCTTAACCGTAGCTCATGATTATGAAGCAGTCGAACAGACTGAAAGCGAACTGTCGGTGGCCGGCAATCTCTTAGACCGGCAGGTGATTGACCTTAAAGGAGACAAAGTCGTGCGTATAAATGATGTCATCATCTCCGAAAGCCCCAATTACTATATTTCCGGGATTGATATTAGCGTCTGGGGGGTCTTAAGAAGACTGGGACTTCTGAAACCGGTTATCAATATACTTCGCCAATTAAAAATTACTGTCCTTCAGGAGGCTCTTTCCTGGGGAGAGATCCAAAACCTGGAGCTAATGCAGGGGAAAATCCAGCTTAAGGTCAAAGAGGAAAAACTGGCCAAAATCCGTCCCGAGGACCTGGCTGATTATCTGCAAACGACCAACATCGATAATATCAAAACTTTTCTCTCAAACCTTAATCTGGAAAAGGCCGCCGAGGTTTTTGCCTCTCTGACCGGTGCCCATCAGACCGAACTTATACGCCAATTCAAAGCGGAAATGGCAGCCCGTTTTGTTGATCTTTTAGACCCGGATGAAGCAGTCGATATCCTTCTGACTGTTTCCGAAAAAAGGAGACAAAGTATTTTAGAGTTTGTCTCTTCCGAAAAAAAAGAGGAACTGTCGCATCTTCTTCGTCACTCCTCCACTCCCATGGGCGAACTGATGACTACCGAATATCTGGTCGTCAATTCCAATCTGACGGCTAAAGAAATCATCGATAAAATCAGGCTCGAGACTTCCGACTTTGCCTGCCTTTATGCGGTCTATGCATTGAATGAAAAAAGCCAACTCGTCGGCGTCTTTTCCCTCCATGAGCTTTTGATGCAGCCGCCCGATAACCCGGTTTATAAATTCATGGTAGCTAACCCGGTGACTTTACATCTTTCGACACCGGCCGATATCGCTCTAAATAGGCTGATCAGATACAATCTGTCTGCTCTGCCGGTCATCAATAACCAGAAACACATCCTGGGTATGGTCACTTTGGATGATTTGTCCGATTATATAAAAAGATAATTGCACACCCCCCAGGGGTGAATCCCGATGAAATCAGGAACACCTCCGGGGAATATAAAACATATGAATTCAGTATCAGATATCAAACATAAAATTTGGATTTTCCGCAGGAGAATATTAATTTTCCTGGCAGTCTTTGGACCCGCCACTATTGCCGCCATGGCCGATAATGACGCCGCCGGTGTCGCTACCTATCTTCAGGCGGGTGCTAAATTAGGTTATCCCATCCTTTTTATACTGATTATTGTCACTATTCTTCTGGCTATTACTCAGGAAATGGGTATACGGTTAGCCATTATAAGCCGCAAAGGTTTAGGTGATCATATAAGGGAGAAATATGGTCTTAAAATATCCATTTTCGTCTTTTCCGCGCTTCTTCTGGCAAATCTGGGCACTATCACGGCCGATGTTTCCGCCATCAAGATTATAAGCGAACTTTTTAATCTGCCTTCTCTGATTACTATCGTTTTTTTGCTAGTCCTTGCCTCACTCTTTGTCGTCAGGGGTAACTACCGCATCAACCAAACTCTGATGCTTTTATCCAGCCTCTTTTTTCTTACATTTATCTTCTCAGCTGTCAAAGCTAAACCTGACTGGGGCTTGGCTTTGTCCAATCTTTTCTTTCCTCATGGTGTGACTTTCGACCGCACATATTTGATTAGTTTCCTGGTCATGGGGATGAGTATCTTGGGCACAACCATCACTCCTTGGGGACAGTTTTTTATCTCCTCATTCTCTTTTGACAAAAATATTGATCCGCAAAAACTTAAATATTCCCAACTGGAAACCTATATAGGAGCCTTCCTGACTGATTTCTTTTCCTTCTTCATGATAGTTTCAACTGCAGCCACCCTGTTTGTCTACGGCTTGACTATTACCACCGGGGAAGAAGCAGCTTTAGCCATAAAACCATTTGCCGGTCAATTTGCCAGCCTCATTTTTGCCTTCGGGATTTTAAATGCCGGTTTTATGGGTATGATCATTATCGCTTTAACCACCGCTTATGCTTTTTCCGAATTCTTTGGGTTTTCAGGCAGTTTGGATGCAGCCTACCACCGCGGTAAAATGTTTTACCGGCTATTCCTTTTTCAAATCATCACCGCCTCTCTCATCGTCCTTCTGCCTTCGGTCAACCTTTTCCGGCTTGCTCTCTTTACCCAAACCATCAATGCCATGATGCTGCCGGCTGTTTTTTATTTTCTGCTTAAATTTACCGCTGATCCCAAAATTATGGGAAAGGAAGTCAACAGCCCCTTCAAGCACTATTTTGCCCTGATTTCAATAGCAGTCATCCTGCTCGCCTCATTCGCCACACTGCTGGTTGGCATCTTCAACTTATAATTCCAATAGGCTACAATGAATTAAAATGGTTTTAGAACACAAGAAACTGCTGAAAATATTCACCAATCCGACATTGCCGGTCACCAAAGGCCTGGAAATCCTCTCCTCAATCCGCCATAAACCAAACAGCAACGCTAAAACTCTGCCGCCGATCGAAAAAATCAAGCATGGAAATAATAATCTGGTAATTTTACGAAATCCGACAGAAGAAAATATCCGCCACCTTAAAAAAAACTATGGTATACATCCCCTGCATTTAGAAGACATTGTCTCTACAGTCCAAAGGCCGAAAATTGACGAGGAGGAAGATTACATCTTTTTTGTCTTCCATTTTCCCCAGTTTAACCCGGAAACCAACCGCATCAACTCCATTGAAGTCGATTTCTTCCTGACAGAAAATGATCTTTTGGTTATTATTGATACGCAATTCCAAACGATTGAGGAAATTATTCAGAATATTGCCGGAAAAGATAGTGAAAAGAAGAAATATTTTGCCGGAGGGCCCGGCATGCTTTTCTACCGTATTCTGGATAATCTGGTCGATTCGATTTTTCCCCTGATTGACCTCTTTGAACGCGGTATTGAAAAAATCGACCGTGAGGTCTTTGCCGATGACCCAAAAAATGTCGCCGTCCAATTGTCATATTTGCGCAGGAATGTCATTTTTTTCCAAAGCCTGGTCAAACCGGAACTGAATTCCTTTGCTTCCATTGAACAGAGTCCCCACCCGTTAATCAATGAAGAACTGAAGACATATTTTTCCAACATTACCGACCACTTGAAGAAAATCTGGGACAGGCTGGAAGATGTCATCGAGCTTTCCAACAACCTCTCCCAAACCTTCGAAAGCTATCTGTCATTCAAAACCAATGAAACCATCAAGATTCTGACCATGTTTTCGGTTGTCCTTATGCCACTGACTCTTCTTTCCGGCATTTACGGCATGAATCTGGCCTTCCTGCCCTTGGCAGAACACCCGCAAGCTTTGACCTATATCACTCTTTCCATGATTTCTGTTATTGTCATTATGATCGGCTTTTTCAAATACAAAAAATGGCTCTGATGTTATGAAAAATAAACCTGTCTTAATCGATGAAGTTCTTGACCATTTGCCCCATCTGATCCGCCTGCGGCTTCCCTGGTTAATGTTAGGACTTTTTATCGCTTTCCTGTCGACCATGTTTGTTTCCCGGTTCGAAGAAATTATTTCGGAAAATATCAGCCTGGCTTTTTTCCTGCCGATGATTGTTTATATGAGTGACGCTGTCGGCACCCAGAGCGAAACTATTTTCGTGCGGCAACTGCAGATGGGTAAAATGAATTTAAAGAAATACCTTCTAATGGAGTTTCAGATCGGTTTATTTATGGGCATATTTTTAGGCTCTGCCATATTCGCCGCTGCCTATCTTTGGTTAAAGTCAATGCCGGTAGCTCTCACCGTTGGTTGGGCGATGTTTACCAATATTCTGATTGCTCCGACCATCGCTGTCGTTATCCCGGAATTTTTATACAAAAGGCATTCTGATCCGGCCCTGGGCGCCGGCCCCTTTGCCACCGTCATCCAGGACACCTTGAGCCTAGTCATCTATTTCCTCATCGCCGCATTGATAATCCGGGCCTGACATAACAAACTTAAATCTAATGAGACTTGACCTATCATTATTTTTAGATTAAAATAATGGAAATGCAAAAAATAGTTTCAATCACCAGCCAAGGTCAATTAACCATTCCTCAATCCATGCTTAAATCACTGGGAATAACAGGCCCGGTTAAAGCCATAATCAGAAAAAAAGAAAATACTTTGTTAGTTGTGCCGAAAAAAGATTTCTGGTCACTGGCTGGAGTATTAAAATCTGATGTAAAATTATCAGATACCCAATTGAGGGAAGCCCGGGAGGTTTTTTCATCCAAATGGAGCAGGCAGTAGACACCAATATTATCCTCAGATACCTGGTTGGAGACGATAAATTGCAACAGCAAAAGGCCCAAACTATATTTCAAAAAGCTAAAGATGGGAAAATATCATTAGTCATAAAACCCTTAATTGTGGCGGAGGCTTGCTTTGTGCTGGAATCGTTTTATCAAAGGGGCAGAGAAGAAATTGCCGATGCTTTCGAAGTCTTCTTATCCCAAAAATGGCTGAAAGTGGAAGAAAGGGAAACATTACTGGCTTTGTGGGATTGGTATAAAAAAAACTTTCATTTCGTTGATAGTTATTTGCTCTCCTGGGCTAAATTAAATGCAGGAAAAATAGTCACCTTCGATAAAAAACTACTATCCTCTTCCTCATAGCCGCCCTGATCATCCAAGCCTAACTATTGCCTAAGATATCTGTTAAACATCCCATAGTATTTGACTTCCAATCTTAATTCCTCTATACTTCCAGCCTATTATGACAACAAAAAATGAGTTTAACGATCAAATTAATAAAATATTGCTTATGAAATTAAAAACTCTCATTCTTAAGAATCTAAGAAACGAAGATCTGCCTGAATTTAATGAGCTTGTAAAACAAAACAACGCAAACATTCTTCTTCAATTCGCTAATTCCAGAATTCCTGATCTGGGTAATCAATTATTTAATGAAATATATAACCTAAAACAACGGTTAGAAAGCAGTATAAAATAAAATGCTAAATTTAGAACAACAAGAAACTAGACCTAGCTTAACTGGAGAAGAATTGTTAACTGCCAGTCTGGCTCTTGAAAAACAATTAGCTCAAATAGATTTATATAGTACTCTTAGGCAATCAGATATCCCAACAGACATTGCTGAAGTTTATGAAAAATTAGGAGCAGAATTAACTCCATTGGAGGAAAGAAAATCATCTACTTTCAAACGTCTTGGTCAGGGAATAAAAAGAGAACTTTGGGATAGTACTCTTGGAAGATCTATTGCTGGGACAGTAGTGATTACAACCATCGGAGAAATCATAAACCAAGGCGGTCCAATAGAAGCATCAGAGGTTTTTATTGCTTTTTATAACAGGTTAGTAGGTTGGGCTGGTGAAACAATCGAAAATATTGAAGCTTGGCCTATGATTTCAGCTGCTGGTGTAGCTTTGCTCTGGACGCTATTCAGTCCCAAAATCTATGAAATAATTTCTGCACGAGACAGTGCAAAAACTGTAAAAACTTTATCACAAGATGCGGAGGCGAGAGAGAAACGCACAGCTGCTTTGCTTTTACATCAGGAAGGAAATGCTGATTTATTTGGCATAGGACCAAACATCCAGATTGACGTTGGCAAATCTGACCCCTCTGCACTTCTATTGATTGATTTATTTCATAAGTTAGGTATCGAAGTGGTGACTTATTGGGATCAAAGGAATATTCACTTCGCTCAAAACAAATACTGGGAAAAAACATATAACGATTGGACAAATCGTGAGACATTATTAAGAGGCAATGTTCAAGAAAGTCTTTGTTCAATAATTTTAGTTTCCAATGGTGATGATGTCTTTCTATCGTCAAGAATACAAGATCCAACAAGGGAAGCGCAGGATATGACCGATAATGAAGCTATTGGTTCGATCAACGCTAGAAATTCTGTCCGTAATAACTTAGGGCTCCCGGCAACGCCGCATATTATGGTCACCAACCCTCAACGCCTGATCGATATCGATTTGGTTAAAAGTGGAAGTGAATCATTTCATCCTAAAACAGTTGGTCAAGTTATCCGGGAAAAATATCCGAATGTGCATATTATTGATCCGGATCAATTGATTTTTGAAGAACTGGCTCAATTAGCCTTCAAAGAAAAATCTAAAAAGAATCTCCCCCTTGAATTGATTACTAATTCTGTCAGGGCATCTGAATATAAAACAAATTTAAGACTAGTAATAAATGAATACAATCAAAAAATCGGAAATGATAAGACAAAAAATATCAGATTTTCCACAAAAAAAGACGGTCTAGAAACGTTGAGTATTATTTATGGTTCAACGGATGAAGATACTATAGCCCAACTCGAGACATATAAAGATGATTTTTCTCAAGAAGGTGAACTTGTAGCCATTATAAACGACCCAGAGAAAGTTGCACGATTACCCGAAGGATCAAAATATATATGTGTCGGTACCGTTATTGCTAAAGCTATATTCAAAAAGTTTATTGAATTAGTTGCTCAAGGAGCAATTGAATTACCACAGCAAATAACCCTACCCCCAGAACCGGTACAAAATCAAGAATTGGCAGACTAATATTGCAATAAATATTCGTCTCCGCTCATAACTTTTATCTTTTTCATTTGCTTGCTATAATTAACATATGCGTTTTTTGATTGATCTTCTTATCCGGGCTTTGGTGCTTCTGTTAACCGCCTATATCGTGCCCGGTTTTAAAATCGGTGATTACACCACAGCAGTTATGGTTGCTCTGGTTTTAGCCCTTCTCAATCTTTTGCTTAAACCCATTTTGGTTATCCTGACCCTGCCGGCCACTATCCTTACTCTTGGCCTTTTCATGTTTGTCATCAATGCGATTCTTCTTATTATCGCCTCCCGTTTAATTTCCGGCTTTCAAATTGCCGGTTTCGGCACAGCTATCCTGGCCTCAATCGTCATCACCGTCATCGGGAGCCTCCTTAATATCCTCATCAAATAAGCTATAATAGCGGTTCCAGATAAAATATCAAAAAGCAATTGGGCAAAAATGCAACTCCAAAAAGAATTCAGCAGGAACTCCGAAAAAGATTCTATATCAAAGATAAGGATAAAGCTTATTAAATATGCTTTTAATTCTTTTGGATTAGACTTCGAATTTATAATTTATTTTAGGTCCTTGACCATGAAGAATTTAGGTTTGCCGTTTATTTTTCCCTGCATTACTAATTTAAACCCTTGTCTTTGATAATAAAACCTGGTTTGGGATACCGATGAAACCCAAAGTTTCTCAACTCCCCTGGCTTTTATTATTTCTTCCAGCTTTTTTAAAAGTCCAAAGCCCACCCCTTTTCCCCGGAATTCCTGATCGACTGTAAAAAAACCGACCCAGTATGCTTCTTCTCCGGGAAATTTATCCCCCATGGCTTCAGTTGCCCAGTTGACGTTATCCTGGTACCAACCGATGACACCGATTATTCTGTCATCCTTCAAAGCTATAAAATGGGCATCGAGATGTTCCAAATGATGTTCTATCTCCTTCCGGGTATCCAGTTCAGATCTTAAAACCAAATCGACAGCCTCCGGAAAATGTTTTCTGGTCAATTGCCTGATCTGATAATTAATGCTCATGGTATACCCGCTATGGCTTTGATTATAAAATTACTTGTGAAAATTCCGTCATTTGGGCAAAATCAGTTTTCCTTCAAAACCGTTACTTTTCTTTTGCTGTCTACCACCAGACTGTATTTTTCTTCAAAAATATCTTTTTTTCCCAATAAAAGCGGCATTGAATCTGCCTGTGTTTCAACTGCACTGCAGTATATTTTTATTATTTTCCGGCCGATTTTTACGGGAATATGAAATTCCCAACTTTTAACCGAGATGCCTCCGACACCCATCGTGGAATTAACGACCAGATTCTTCTTTCTCAAGCCCAACACAGGCAAGAGATGTGAAGGGACTGTAGTGACATCGGCTCCGGTATCGACCAAGAACTCAAATTCCTGCCAACCGGCAATGGTCTTTAACTCTAACCGAATGATGGGATAAAATAATTTGCCTAAACCTGTAATTTCCGCGTATTCAAAGGGAAATTCTAAAGACATATTTGGAGTTTTTCTGGGGAATCCAGGAAATAGTTATATCCGCTTTTTTACCGGTTTTTTTGAAAAGAACATCCAGCCTCTTGGCATGAGCAACGATCTGCCCTGTTTTACGGTTTTTAGCCACATAGCCTGAACCATATTTTTTAATCAGTTCAGAAATATCGGTTGGTTTCATATTTATAAGTATATCTTTTACTACCGACTTTCTCAACCGTCACGGGGATTTGAAGTACTCCTGTAAATCCTAATTCAGTAGATATCGAAGCTGATTTCCTTACAGCCGACCTTGAGGTTGGTCACCGGATGGAAAGTCCCCAGCTGCAGTGATTTGGAAGTCGGTGCCAAAACCGTCGGCTTGGAATTGTCGAAATCAGGAATTCCCGTCGGTGTCGCTACTGCCAGAGGCTGAAGATTGTTTCTGTTATTCAACAAAAATACTCTCGACAGGAAATTGAGCAGGGAATCAAGAAGAGTCGTTTTTTTGGGTGTTTCAGTGCCCAGGACCGAGGCTGTGATACGGCCGCAGGCAATTTTCACCCAGATGCGGTAATGACCGGCGACACCCTCTCCAACCGGTACCAAAAAATCCCATTGGGTCTGGTATCTAGTGTCTGATCCGGGAACTTTTTCGGCTGTAATGGGATCGGAAACGGCGATTTCCGTTCCGTCTTTCTCCACATGGTATGTCATTGTCCGCACTTCCGTTGTATCCGGAAAGAGCGAGACTGCAAATGTCGTTATTGTCACTGTTTCCCCGCCGATGAAATTGCCGGCATATGTCACGCTGTCGCAATTGCAGGCTGCCGGAGGTGTCGGACTAGGTGATGCACTGATCCGCGGTTCGCGGTCCACATCGCATTGCGGATTGGATTCCGGACAGAACGGGCATTTGTCAGGACATTGGTTCGGCTCGTCAGGACTGCATGGTTCACCGCAGGCAGGACCTTCGGGAGGCGGTTCTGCCGGCACGCATTTGGGGTTGGTGGCCGGGCACGATGGACACTCCTGCGGGCAGTCAAAGGCTTCTTCCGGATTGCAGGGTTCGCCGCATGCCGGGGCTCCTGGTGTCGGAGTCGGCGGAATATCATCCCTGTCGACACAGATCGGATTGGTATCGGGACAGAAAGGGCATTCCTGCGGACAGACATTTATCTTGTCCGGGTTGCAGGGTTTGCCGCAGGCAGGACCTTCGGGCGGAGGTTCTGCCACTTTACATACAGGATTAACTACCGGACAGGACGGACAATCCTGGGGACAATCAAAGGCTTCATTGGGATTACAGGGTTCTCCGCAGACCGGGGCTCCCGGTGTCGGACTTGCCGGCGGCGGTGTTCCCGATCCGCCGGGTGGAGGTGTTCCCGATCCCCCCGGTGGCGGTGTTCCCGATCCGCCGGGTGGAGGTGTTCCCGTTCCGCCGGGTGGAGGTGTTCCCGTTCCCGGACCCGGTGTATTTGTCGCAGGCGGTGCCCCACGGCTTAAGCTGACTACACAGGCAGCTTCCGGTGCCGACAGTCTACCGTCGGGTGTTACAAAATAAGCATTGATAGAAACTGAACTGGGTATCGCTCCCGTACTGGTATCTTGTACGAATACGTCTTCATATTTCAAATCTCTTGAACCTCCCTTATTTGATGTTTTGTTGCCGTTGTAAATTAGCTGGACGGAACCGGTAGGACATCCTTGAATTTCAGTCGTACTTTCCCCTGTTCCTTTGGTAACGCAAAAGGGTTTGGCATTGCCCGGACCATAAAGATTGTCCTTATTGTAAAAAGCATAGAACAGGGATGCGATCTCCTCTTTTGCTTCAGAAGTCAATATGAAACTGCCTCCGGGAAATACCTCATTCTTGTCAATTGTTTCCTTAAGGCAAATTCCCGGTCTGGCAGGGGTCGGCGTCGGCGTTTCCGTCGGCGTACTGGTGGGAGGCGCTGGAGTGTTTGTAGGCGGTACCGGAGTACTTGTCGGTGACGGTCCGGGCGTATCGGTAGGCCCCCTTCCACCCTTATCCTGGCATTTGTAACAAACTGTTGTATTATTACATTCGCCGCAATCAATAGTCTTCTTATCCACCTCTTCTTCACCGGCTTTACATTCATTAGTCTGATAACTTGGCGGACAATCAGGTGCCTCACAAATAGTAATACATTTTCCTTTATATTCAGTACATTCTTTTATCCCGTCGCCATCATCATCTCCTACCTTTACACAAGGATCACAACAACCCTGAAATGTACATTCTGTGCTTCCGCAGCTGGTTGAACAGGTGTCACAACTTCGGCAACTGTCTGCGCCTGCTCCGCTTACTCTATTTGGGGAAAAAAGAGACAGACCAAAAAAGATAATAAATATAATAAATAATATTATTTTTGGTTTGCAAATTATTCTCATTCTAATTAAGTCATCTCATTAAACTGTCTAATTATCTATTTGAATTCATTCTGTCAAATCTGCCAGTACCCCGGCAATCAAAGCGTTAACACGGGTATGATATGTCTTGCTTTGGAAATTGTGGTACAAGCTTAACTCTCTGTTATAGCTTTTTGACATTAATAACTGGACAACTTTATTTAATTCCGTTTTAATATCCTGATTATTATTTATTTTAGAGAGTTCTTGTAAAAACATTATGTAATAAGCACAATCTTCTGCAGAGTTACAGCCTATTTTGGATTTGGCTTGAAGAAAATAATTGGCAAAATCAAGATATTTTGCTTCTTTTGTAGCTTTGTAAAGATCTATGCTGGCTATACCCAAAACGGCATCTTCGAGTTTATTATCCTTATTGCTAATAATCTGTAACGCCATATCAAAATAAAATTTTGCTGCATCTAAATCGTCATTATTACCAAGATAGTAGTAGACATAAGTTAAATCAGAAGCATAGAGAGCATATTTATTAAAAGCCAAAGAATTAGCAATTTCCCATTTATCTAAAACTTTTCCCTCTATGACTTCATCTATTTTCGGATCAAGGTCATATTTTTTTTGTTTGATACTTCTATTAAACTCATTCATTTCAGGACCGAAATGGATACTACCTATACAAACTTGATCAATTGCCTCTTTATTTTCTTTATCAAAGACTTCACTCTGACTCATCTCCCACATTAGCTTACAGTTATAGCTGTCATTTTGAGCCGGGAATCCGATTTCCGGTGTCGTTAATATAATTATGTCATTCTTTATTTTTACTAAATCCACTTCTTTATTTGTGTTAAGGAAATTCTTGTACCTTGCCCAAAGTACATAAAGTCCGTATTGTTTATTTGTCTCTGTTGATTTCTGACATCCCTCACCGCCCAAACAATCCTCAAAAAGCAAATATCTACCCTTCTCATTCTTCATGCTATCCAACCATTTGATGATATTTCCGGCGATTTCCCTGGCTTTTTCCGGTGAGATTTGGCCTGAACCCTGGGGATTAATGTCTTGTTCGATGGGTCTGAGATCGACTTTAGGGATAGGTAGAGGTTTACTTAGTGAAAGACGCCAGAAAACTATGGCGGAAATGATAATTAGAAGTCCAATGGAGGAAAAGATGAGCAATTTCTTTTTCATCTAATTCCAGAATATGTAGAAAAGCGGCAAGAGTCAATATGTGTACAGTACAATATGTAGGCGGACATTTGATAGCTTTTATACTATAATCTGACTATGGATGTTGACCAGTATAAACAATCAATCAGAGATTTTTTTAATATTGAGCCGGTTGAAGCGGTATATCTTTATGGATCAGAGGCTATCGGAACGCCTAATAATCAGTCGGATATTGATATTGCCGTACTTTTCCGGAATGGGATTAACCCAAAAAGGCGATTTGATTTACGCCTGAATTACATTGGATTTTTTTCCCGGTTACTGGGGAGGAATGATGTGGAAGTAATTGATCTCGACGCAGTTTCACTCGCACTGCAATACTCTGCAGTCGGTCCCAGGAAGATTCTTTTTGAAAAAAAGGGGGGTAACAGACGGACCCGTTTTGAAGCCGAAGTATTATCCAGATATTTTGATTACCGGTATTATATTCGCCAGAATTCCCTCCGGGGTCTTTCTTCGATGGTAAAAGGATTTTAGCTATGGATACGATTGATAGAATAAACATCAGATTGAAAAGCCTAAAGGAATATGTGGTTTTTTTAGAGAAATATCAGGGGATTGCGGCTGCGGTATTGGAAAAAGACCTTGAAAAAAGAGGATTTATCGGGCATTACCTGCATTTGTCTGCTGAAATAGTGATTGACATCTCTAATTTGCTTAACGCTGAATATAAATTTCGTCCTGCCCAAGATGCCTCAGAAAGTATTCTCATTCTGGGTGAAGAGGGAGTAATTGAAAAAGATTTTGCAAAACATTTCTCTAAAATCGCCGGATTTCGGAATATTTTGATTCATGAATATCTGAAAATAGATTATAAGATTGTCGCTGACAATTTAAATAAGTATTTGGCAGACTTTGAGAAGTTCGCCCGTCAGGTAGCCAAATATCTTACCTGATCGTAAAATACATGTCCTTACAGCCTAGTTTGAGACTGGCAATGGGATGGAATGTCCCCAATTGCAAAGAATTGACACCGGAGGGAGCGATGACAGTCACGCTGGGAAATAGTCCGTAATCTTGGGCTGAAACAGGCTTGATGATAGAAGCTGTCTTTTTAGCACAGACAATTTGGGCGCTGATATGGTAGTTGCCCGGAGAGTCTTTGCCTTGCGGCAGACGGTATTTCCAGGATGTTTCGTATCGTCCGTAGGAGTTGAAAATTTCGGAGGCCGGGATGGTTTTCGATTTGGCGATTTCTACCCCGTTTTTAAAAACACGGTAAATCATATAACCCACTTTGGTTGTATCCGGGAAAAGGGATCTGGCGCGGGTGGTGATGGTAATCTGCTCCCCTGTCCTCAGATTATCGCTGACGGTCATATTCTCGCAGTTGCAGGCTGAGGCGGGAGTGACAGTAATATTAGGAGGCCTCGTTCCCGTTGCTGTTACGGAAGGCGGCGGGCGGTAATTCGGATCGTAAATTATGTCTACCACTTTTGCCTCTGCCATACTGTTATTCAATTTATTCCCGGGTATAGCTTCAAACGGAGGAGGCACGGAAAAACCGCCTGTCCAGTTTTTCGGCATGACAGCTGTAATTTTATGGGGATTTTGCCTGCAGCCGAATCCATCGGGAACATCCTTTTCCCTGCCCTCCGGTATGACATTGCATTCCCGGCTCTCGGGGACTCCGTCATGATCCGTATCGATCATAGTCTGATACATTTGCTCTCTTTTTTCTCTTGGCAGTAAACTATATGACGAATAGAAAAAATAACCGTCGGGATTGGTAAAGGTATAGCGGATATTGTTCTCACTGTCTTCCCATTTGACGGCTATGCCCCCTATCGGAACCCCTGTTTTGGTTTTGACATAGCCCCAGACAGGCGGAGCATAAGCTTCAACTTTATCTGGAATAAATAAGGCCGCCAGAAATAATAATATCAGCAGAATTTTTTTTATCATGGCTCTTTTATTGAATTCTCGGCAAGTTTCTTATCTTCTATTTTGGCAAACATAAAGACGGCTTCAATCGGTTGCGAATTAACATTGGGGGTATCTTTGGCCAGATAAACATCGGAAATTCCACCTTCCGGCAGTTTCCATAAATTAGTGTCAAAATTGGGATCCAGACTGATTTTTTCGCCTTCCCGGACATCGAAACGGAAGGAGGCGTTGGATTCGTAGGATGTGTCAATTTGTTCCAGCTCACTATCTTGTTTAATAATATCAATCGCCTCCTCCATCGTAATAGTGCCTTTTTTGACATTCCTCTGTAAAGCATCGATCTTACCATAAGCCATTTCTTTGCTTTTTTGATAGCCTAAAGGTCCGATTTTCTCGTTGTAAAACCAGATCGAAACTATCGTGCCTGACAGCCGGGAAAGGCGGCTGTCAAAAATGCCTTTGACTTCCTTAACCAGAGAAAGGCGTTTTTGGTAATCTTTGTCAGGGGAATTATAGACTGTCTCATCCAGGCTGATCACTCCTTCACCGGCCGCTTTCTGCAAAAGATTTGAGTCGCTACTGATCTTCTCGATCAGGCTTTTTCTGACATCCGGGTTGTATTGGGGCGGATAAAACAGTAATTCGCTATCGACGTCCTTCTGGAAGATCCTTTCCTCGCCGACAGTGGCGACAATTGCCGCAGAATCTTCTTTATCAGGGCCTGGACTCTTGCCGGTGACTGCGTCAATGACAGCGTAGGGCGTGCCGGAGGAAATACTTTCCTTATCAGGAGATTCCCACTTATTCTCTCCCAGACAGGTATATCCGGCGATATTAATGCCTTTGAGCTGGCATTTACCGTGTACGCAGCAGCCGCCAAAGCAATTCCTGCCTCCACAGACAAATTCCGGTTGAGGAATTGTTTCCCGCGGGAAATAGCGGTAGGCGGCAAAAGTGGCCGCTAAAATCAAAATTAGAAACAAAACGATCGAAATCCGGCTGGAAAATATTCGGCTGAATATATCTCTCATAGACAGGTAGTTATATATCCAGCTTATGATGAAATATAAAAGGAGTCAATAACTCTTAAGAAGTACTTACTTTAGATTTCAAATTTGCCCTGACTTTTACCACATCTTCATCATCACCAGCGGTGCTTAATACTCTAATCATATCTTGGTATATCCTTACGTATTCATTGTTTATCTTCTGCAATTCAATTGCCGACATTAGATTTTCAATTACGAACAAAAGCGTTTCTTTTGTAACACTGCTATCCTCAAGCATCGACAAAAGCTCTGCTTCCTTTTCTTTTTTGTCTTCATAAACCAGATGTACCAGCTCGACTGCCAATTTTTGTAAATTCTCCTTTGGGAAATATATTTGTTGATCCATTTTTTTATAATTTAAATCTTAATAATTTAGTCTAACTTGATTTTACCTAATTTGCTGGTAATTTTCTCTCTGATATAACCGCTGACTGTTTCGGAAATTATTGTCCGGACGTTGATACCCCATGTCTTTTGCTTTTCTTCCAGCTTTGCATCGTCGTCAGTTGTTTCCTTATACACAGCCGGCACTGTCTCCTCGATTCTTCTGCTGATATCACCGACCATCGTTGGAATTCTGTTTCTGTCACTGAAGTATCTCTCTGTCAAACTGGTCATACTGCTAAGCTGATCTCGCACATTACTAACAATCTTTCTTCTGGTTTCACCTAATTTTGTAGTTTCCTCTCTCCTGACTGATTCAGTTGCCGGGACTGCCATCACCGGTACCTCTCCCCCCGAAAGCAAAGAAGCCATAACTCTCTCCTGCTTGTCATAAATTGATAATACCGACTTGGCTACCTTCCTCACTCCGTCCATCGGATTACCGGCTGTTTCAAGCCTAACGGCTAAATTTACCATTTCCTTTCTCCAGGTTTCTTTTCCTCCGACAGTATCGTCTTTTATAGCAGGAATTCCGTTCTTACCTTCCCAGACATCCTTCAAGAGGTTCACTTTAATTTGCAATGCTTCCTGCTGGGATTTTAAGGTTGGTTCCCTTAACTGTGAAGCCGGACTTTGTATTTCCTCTGCTTGGCCGTCTTTTTGCACTTTTAAGGTACCGTCTTCACTCCGAAAGGTATATCCCTGTTGTGCCAGTTCTGAACAGCGGCTGTCAGCGGCGAATCCTTCGAAGATTCTGTTTCCGGTCAGTCCGATCATGTGACTTAGAGTTTGAACTAGCGCTTTTCTTTGTATTGGATCCTGAATTGCCGCATCACTTAACTCCAATCCAACCGCTTCGGCAATCAGCCTCATATTTACCTGTGTTTCCGCATCCTGGGGTTCCCTTAAATCACCGTCAGCAATTTGTCCCTGGAAATTTACGACAGCCACTGCGGTATCGAGGCGCTTTTGTGTGTGTTCTGCCAGTTTTACTTCAGCTTGAGTCTCTATGGCTTGTTTTATCCTGGCTTCAGCTTCAGGGGCCACCACCAAATTGCCGTCTTTATCTAATGTCGCTTCCGGATCCCTCATCACTTGTTCTACCAGTTCATCATTAACCTCTAATTGCTTTTTTACATTGGGATTTACACTGGCAAAGTTGTCAACGGTTGTTTGCATTTTCTGTCCGTCGGCCGAATCTGCCAGCGTGATTTTATGGTACGCCAGTTCAGTTGAAGTGACCTTTTTTGTCCCATCATTTGCTTCTGACATTCCATCCTGCCAGTCAGTTGAGGCTAAATTTGCTTCTTGTAATACAATCTCTACTGCTTCTCTGGCTTTTAATGCCTGCCTGGCTTCACTAGTCAATCCACCTTTAACCAGTTCATTAACTGCTGCCCAGTTTTGACTGCCGTTAACAAATCCTGCCACATCACTATCTACCCTCATCCGGGAAGTTTCCGCCCCTGTCACCGCTCTTCTGGCCTTCCCTGTATTAATGTTACCGATTCTCTCATTATGCTCATCACTGACTTCCGCAACCCTCACCATTTGACCAGTCACTATTTCGGCGACAGTCGTATCGACCACTTCAGTCCTTACTTTACCAGTGTAAGCTTTTGCCGCTTCCTGCCCAACCTCAGCAACTACCTCTGCCATGACTGCCGGCCTTGATGTCATCATGGAGGGAACATCTCTTAATAATCTTTTCTTCTTTTTTCCGGCATTTGTTTCGGTAATCAGTTTAGCCTCTTCCACTTGCCCGGAAGCTGTTTCCAGTTTTTTTCCGGTTTCATCTGCCGCCCGTGCTTCTGTAGCGTTAGCCGCCAATACGGCTGATTCACTAGCCAGTCCCTGATTTTGCTCTTTTTCCTGTAATACTACTTTCTTAAACATGTCAAGAGCTTCAGTCACTGGCTTGATTCTGGCTTCTCCAACCTGCACAGCCCCTTCAATTGGCTTTCTTAAGAATGCTCTTTCTGCTCTTGTTTTAAGTGCGCTAAATCTCTCTGCAATATTTGGTCTTATTTCTGACATAAATTTTCTAAATAAATTTAATAACTATATTAAATAGTGATACTACTAAAGAAAAATGTCAATAAGAAAAAAGGACTACTCCTGCTTAACTCCTTACTCTTTTCTCTCCCTGTACATCTCCTCAACTGCTGCTTGTGGCGGCGGATCGACGCCTTCGGGGATGCGGATGGTGATTTCTTCGCCGCTTGATAAAGTATACCGATACTCTACTTTGTTAGGGGCATTATTGAAATTCTCAATGAACTTTTCATCATATTCGGAATCCTGTTGGGGAATAAATTCCTCTTTGATCTCTTCTACTCGCTTCACTTCCTTATTTTTATTAGCCAGAAACAATCCCGCAAACATGATCAAAAGAATAACTAATGCTGCAATCGCTAACAAACTATATATTTTTATATCTCTCATTTTCTACAATCCTATAAAATGCGGCGTATCCCAATTAACCGGATGGATAAAATTAAAATTCCTGGCATTATCAATTGAGGATTGAGACACTCCCTTCAAAATAATATCGGATCCTCTCATTTCCGCACAGAATAAATCAAGGGCAATTCCGGCCTGATGTGCACTTTTTCCCGGAGGCGCCACCCCGCAGCCTGGATCGGTAGCGCAATTATTGCCTTTCCAAAGCCCTTCCTGCTCGGCATAAGAGCGGTAGCCGTAACCGATAAAGAGGGCGCAGCCCGGTTGATTATCGATATATTTTAATAACCCTGTCAAATCGGAAACTATCCCGCTTTTGATCATGATGCTGTTTACCCTCTGCCAGAATTTGCCTCCTGTGGCATTATATAAATTAGTCAGATTGGAAGGAACAAAAGAAGGTGAATATGGTGGCCAGATCACTCCCAATTCACATAAAGTGGTCTGTTCTAGAAAACGAGGCTGTGGTGAAAACATCGACAAGCCTAATTTGGCGCATTCCGCCGGATTACCTCCACCATTACCTCCGGATGGTTCCGGTACTTCGCTGGGGGCAGGTGGCCCTGAGGGTATCAAAGTCGGGGTTCTGGTCGGTGTTGCCGTAGGAGTCCTGGTCGGCGGCGGGGTGAAACTGCCCAGTTTGATTGATTTCGGCGGAATCTGGGCCAAAACCCGCGCTTTTGAGATCAATAAAATATTGAGAAAAATAATTATTATGGGCAGAACTTTTGACATTTAACTTTTGCCTTTTGCCTTTAATTTTATCCTGTCACATTCTCTCGACAGTCTCAATCCCCAGAAGCCATAAACCTTTTTTGATTATTTTTGAGGTTGTATGCGTTAAAGCCAGCCTGAATAGGGAAGCTTGATTTTGCTTTTGATTGCCCAAAATCAGGTGTTTACTGTAAAAAACATTGTACTTCTGAGCCAAACCGTATAAATAGGCAGCTATTGCCGAAGGCAAAAAATTCCTGCCGGCCTCTAAAACGACCTCTTCAAACTGATAAAACGTTCTCAACAGATCTTTTTCTTCTTCATTTAACTTTTTTCCATACTTAATACTTGATACCATATACTTAATACCGCGATCTTCGGCCTTACGAAGCACACTCCGGCATCTGGCATAGGTATATTGCAAATACGGCCCGCTGTCGCCCTCGAAATTGACCGACTTTTCCAAATCAAAAACAATGTCAGCCGGCAGAGCTACTTTCAAAAGCGAATATTTTATGGCGGCCACCGCAGTTTTCTCCAAAATAAGCTCGGATTCCGCTTTTGTGTAGTTGTCTGATCCGGTATTATGCAGCCTCTCTTTCAGCTTCGTTTTAACCATTTCCAGGAGCGCTTCTCCGGATATTATCTTGCCGGTCCTGGAGCTCATTTTGCCTTCCGGCAGTTTGACGAGGCCGTGTCCGAGATGTCTGGTTTTAGAAGCCAAATCAGGCTTGACGAGTGACAGCACCTTCAATAAAACCTGGAAATACTCATTGATCTCTTTGGCCGTAACGATCATCGAAAAATCATACTGGAAGTCTTTATATTTAGTCGGCGCCAACCCCAACTCTTTAGTTTCATATGTCGGCAAACCTAATGCGTTGATAAATACACGGGTGTGAAGACCGTATTTTTCTCCCCGGAAGACTGTCGCTCCCTCGCTTTTTTCGAAAATACCCTTTTCCAAACCTTCTTTGACAATCTGCAGGCCGTATTCACCGACAATCGATTCCGGGTAATAGTAATCAAATTTTGCTCCCAGACGCCTATAAATGCTTTCAAAATAAGCTAAACTCCACTCCCGGCCCTTTTGAAACAGACTGCCCACTTCCTGAATTTCTTTTTCATCTGCTTTGACGAATTGCCGGTAATTAATCCGGGGCTCCCATTTCATCTTTTTCTGCATGTAATCCTGGGCGGCAACAAAGACCAGATAGTTTATCTTATTCATCTCTTCCTTAGCTTTCTCATCCTCTTCGAAAGCGGTCGCACCAATTGCATAAGCTTCACCCAGATACTTCACTTTTTGAGTTAAGGATTTATTATCCATGTTTTTGGCCAGCTTCTTCATCCCCCAGATTGATTTGGCCACATGCATGCCGACATCGCCGAAATAATTCGCCCGTGCAACCTTGGCGCCCAACTCTTCATTTATCCTGGCAATAGATTCCCCTACGCTGTTACTGTATACGTGACCGATGTGAAACTCCTTAAAGGGATTGGGGTCGGTAAACTCTATAATCATCTTTTTACCTGTTTTCACGCTCTTTCCATAATCTGGCGCTCGTCCCATTTGACTGATAAGGTATTTTTCAGCCAGGAAGATGTTGATAAAGCCGGGAAGCACTGCTTTTACATTCTCCAGGACATCTGATACTATAAATTTACTACCAGTATAATCATTACTATAAGTACTATATGACATCGATTGACCGCTTCCTATATACTTATTTAGTTGTTGGCTTATCTTTTCCGCTAATTCAATAGGTTTGACTTTTATTTTAGAAGCCGTAATCATGGCTAGATTAGATGAATAATCCCCATAGTTTTTGCTGGAAGGATGCTCGAGTTTTATATCCCCGTATCTGATTCCAGAGTCCGGATAAAGTTTTTGAAAGGCCGAAAGAAGGGCGGATTTGATTTTTTTATCCGTGGAAACTTCGGCGTTTTCCAGTAAAGGATTGACCGCGGTTTTACTTTTTTCCGGGACTTTTTTTACTTTTTTCTCCCTTTCCCCGGATTTGATTAAGTCCTGTTTATTTTCTTTTAAATGTTCTTTTTTTGCCCGTTCAAAGGAAAACTCGATTGACTGTTTGTTTTGGGATAGAATTGCGGATTCGGTCCCGGCCTTAAAATGCATCTTTATATGTTGCTCCGCCTCTTCCAGAGCCTCGCTCAACTTCTCACGGGATAATGACGGCGCTTTTTCGACAACCAGGACGGCGTTGACCGTCTCTTTATCAATCTTTGTCCTGTCAGCCTCCCGCCAGTTCCATTTGCGGCAGATAAAGCCCTCCTCGTCCTGGTAGATGACTTCCCCGGGATCGCACTTTTCAGGCTGTGTTGAGCCGATAGTTATCCCCTCCTCATTGCCGGAAGCAAAAGTCAGCCGGATATCACCTTTAACCTTATCCAGGTCCTCTGCTCCGGCCGGGAGGTGAAATTTTAATGACAGGTAGTTATAGAGATCTACTAGCTTGTTGATATGCGGTATTTCCTTATTACCGGCTCTAGCCCGTCTCAACAATGATTCAACCGAAGAGCGATAATCTTTGGGATGAGAGCCAAACGAGCGGTATATCTCGCGCCACTGGGAAATTTCCGGCAGGCTACCTATCTCCGTCTCGGCTAAAAGCATCTTCTGATTGGCCTCCTCTATCCGCAGCAGCTTCAAAATCTCCTCATTCCGGCCTGTATTATCCATCCCTTTGATGACAATCACCCCGATCTCAACCCCCGGATATTTCTCAAAAATTTGATTGATTATGATAAATTTCATCTTGACTTGCCTCTTTTTATTTGATATATTCAAAACATAAAACTGAGGGAAGATTCTAATTTAGGGTCTCCCTCTTTTTTTTATACTCTAGTAAATACTTCAGGCTCCCAAAATCAATATGTTTGTCCCCCACTATCTTTTTTAACTCTTTCGCTGTTCTTTTTGGAGATGAAATAATAATTATTTCCTTCTTCTTTGAAATCAAATATTTAAAAAGCGGCGCAAAATCTCCATCTCCGGTCAGAACAATGGCTTTGTGATATTCTTTTATCATTAAAAGCATATCCATGGTTAAATCGACATCACAATTTGCTTTTGTGCGCGTTCCGAATCTCTTGATTTCCTTTACTCTTAAAATATAACCGAACTGTTTTAGTTTCTTCAAAAAATTCTCTTTATGTATATTTTTTGAATCCTTCCCATAATAAAAGAAAGCTTTTTTAACCGAAAATTTATACTTTAAATACCTGATTAATTTTTTCTGGTCGATATACCAGCCTTCCGCTTTGGCACCGTAAATTATGTTTGAAGCGTCTACAAAGGCAAAACAACCGATCTTTCTTTTCATTGAAGGTTTGACTTCATTCTACTTAATCTGTTTCTGGTTGGAAAGCCTCATCTGCAGAGAATATATCTCTATAAATCCGGCGGAACAATTGGTATTAAAGGCAAAACCGTCACTATTGGAAAATGAGGCATAATCCAGCGCATACGGAGATTCCAAAGCAACTATTGTCGCCTGGCCTTTATACAACCTTACTGTAACTTTTCCGATTACTTTTTTATTAACCTCCTCATTGAAACAATTGATAGCCTTCATTACAGGATCAAACCATAAAGCACCATAACATAAATAACCCCACTTTATGTCCAGTTCCGACTTCAACTGGTTCAGTTTTCTGGTCGAGACATACTTTTCCAGATCCTTATGGGCGGCAATAATGACCGCAGCAGCGGGCATTTCATAAACGCCTCTGGTCTTGAGGCCAACCAGCCTGTCTTCCAAAAGATGGACCACTCCGACTCCATGTTTTCCAACAATCACATTCAGCTTCTGGACAAGATCGGCCAATTTATACTTTTTGCCATTCAGGCTGACCGGTAAACCATTCTCAAATTCCAGAACGATTACTTCCTCTTTATCCGGCGCTTTGCTGGCTAAAGTATAAGTTGTCAGAAATTTTTCCAGTTGGGGAATTTCACTGGGGATTTCCACCTCACCTCCTTCCCAGGTCATGCCCCACATATTGTCATCGACACTATAGGGAAAATCAATTGAAGAGGGAATGGGAATCTTATTTTTCTGGGCATATTTGATTTCCTCACTCCTATCCATCGACCATTCCCTGACAGGTGCGATGATTTTTATTTTGGGATCATGGGTCAGAATATAGCCTTCCAGCCTGACCTGGTCATTGCCTTTTCCGGTACAGCCGTGGGCTATCGTCTCTACTTCGAGCTTCTTGGCGGCTTCGACAGTTTTGACAGCCATCAAAGCCCTACCTATAGGTGTCGACAAATGGTAATTTCCCTGGTATGAGGCGTTGGCCTTGATTGCCAAAGAAAGATAACTTTCGGCAAACTCGTCTTTGACATTCCAGACTAGGGCTTTTTTAGCCCCAAACCTCACTGCTTTCTGGCGGATGGCTTCCAGATTATCATGTTGCTGCCCCAAATCAAGGGTCAGCGTATAAACTTCCGCCTTGTATTGGTCCTGAATCCACTTCAGCATGACGCTGGTATCCAGGCCTCCCGAATACAGAAGCAGTACTTTTTTGACTTCTCCGTAATTTCCTTCATAACTTGAGACTTTTTTATATAAATGGTTATTTTTTAGCATAATATTAAAATTAATAAATCTTTATATAATTCTACTTCCAGACTTCATCTCTGCCGGTATCGCGCGGCAATTCTTCTGTATGCCTGCCTGAATGAATGGCCTTTTTTTACTAATTTATAAGCCTCCTCTGCCGCATGCAATTCGGGTGTATCAGCCTGTTCTAATTTTTCTTTGACCGGTTTCAAATTCTTAACCAGAATCAGCATCATTTCCAGTGACTCTAAAGTCTGTTCTATACTGTCAAACAAAGGCCTTTTGATTTCCTGGAAATCCCTGTGATAACCGGACATCAAATTGGCTGCCAAGCCGGTAATATTTATGTAATTGGCTGTCAGGCGGTGAACTTTACTCCTGAGAAGCTCGGCTATATCCAAATTCTTTTTATGGGGCATGATGGAACTGCCGCTGGTTAAAGACTTATCAATCTCTATAAAACCCAAAGTATCTGAAGAAAAGAACAACAAATCAGAGACAAATTTATTGATAGTCAAGGCTAATGAGATTAAAGAGGAAACAACCACAGCCTCGGATTTACCGCGGCTGTTTTGGCAATATAGAGCATTCTCAATAATAGCAGAGAAACCGATATCAGAAGCAGCAGCTGATCTGGGATAATCAAGAGGCAGACCATAGCCGGCACCTGTGCCTAACGCTGATTTATCTGTAATCTTTAAAGCAGCTTTCATCTGAATTACGTCATCCTGGAAACTCTCGGAGAAACTATGTAGCCAGGCTCCGAAAGTATAAGGCATGGCTTTTCTCGTATGGGTGAATCCGGGCATAAATAACTTTGAATATTTATCTCCCGATTGATCGATCAGTCTCATCGCAGCCTTTACTTTTTTGATGATTTCCTCCAAATTTTCTTTGATATATAACCTGGTAGCCGTTGCCACCTGGTCGTTTCTGGATCTGGCGGTATGGATCTTCTCTCCGGCCAAACCAAGTTTTTCTGTCAGGTGCGCTTCGATTGCCGTATGCATGTCCTCATCACCCATTTTCAAATGAAATTTCCCTTGCTCAACTAGAATAGTTAGACTATTGAGACAATCCAAAACCTGCCTCAATTCTTTTTTTCCGTAAATGCCCATCAGAAACAGGCTCTTAGCATGGGCTTTTGTACCTAAAAGGTCATATTTTAGCAGTTTTTGATCCATGGCAAGATCTTCCTTTGTCTCAAAGGCTTCGACTTTTTTATCCAATTCCCAGTTTGTCTGCCAAAGTTTTTTCATATAAAAACTCCCGTCTCCTGCTACAAAATATTTGTAACAAAGGACGGGAGTTCCCGTGGTGCCACCTTTATTCTCAACTGCACAATAAAACTTCTGTTTTTTACCCGCCGTAGCTTTATGCGAAGGTGGGTAAGCCTTGACAGAAGTCACAGTTGACTCAATTTTATGAAACCTACTTAGTCCCGCCAATCGGCGGGGCTTTTCTTCAGTTCCTGGCTCCGGGGCTCGTCCTCCGATTCGGAGGGTTCCCCTTCATCGCCTATTTGGATGTCATCTTCTATTATACACGGACTGTCAATACTCTAATAATCTGATTGCCTGGACTAATGCCCGGGCATGAGGATCGAACAGATCATCTGATTATGGTTTGAATCAATGCCCGGCGACCTGTTATGCTGAAAAAGCATGGACACTTCATTTGAAAGGCCGCCCGCAGAAAAACAGAATTTTCCATCTGGAAAATTGGTTGATAGTTTTTTGAATTTCTATTCAAATATATTCAAACTTCCCGGAAGACCTTCAGCGGAAGAATTCGGGCTCTATGAGAGAAGCGATCTGGAATCATTTATTGCCGGGCTGCCCAAACAGGAAGCTGATTACTGGCGGCATTTGGTTAAAATTATAGGACGCTCTCATGACGTCAATTATTGGGCGGTGCAGCCTGGTTCGAATATGGAGAACTTTAACCGGTCGATCGCTGCTTTTCAGGAAATTTCCAATTCAGGTTTTTTTTCTTACCCTGCTGTCAAAAAAGCTCAGGATATTTATGAAAAAACTTTACGGAAAATTCGTTCGGAAAAAGGAGGTTTTATCCCTCAATCTTATGTCGAGTATAAAAAAGACGGAAGTTTTTCAGATTGGGATATTGCCGTTAAAGGGGTATTTCTCAGAAGCGGCATAGATTGGCAGTCGAAGACAACCGGCTCGGAAGCCGATCTTTACCTGACGTTAGGTAAAGCAGCCGGCAATGCTTCGCTTAAATTTGCCGAGATAATGAATGAAAAACCCGGTTTGATAGGCCGGTTTATTTCCGCTATAAAAAACAGACTTACTTACCCTCTTAAACCGCTAGAACAAGCTGTCAAGATTCCTGTTGGCTGAATATTTATGGGACGAAAATCAGTCGCCGAAGCCGTAATTGAGGTTTTCCGTCGGAGGAACTTCGCCATTGCCTTCAAATCCAATATCCGGATACGAGGGATCGCCTACCCTTTCATCAGTGACGCCCATGACTTCATTCTCATCCTCAGACAGCGATTGTTGTCCTTCATCGATTACCGGCGGCACATTGACTTCTTCATTATCATCATCTTCTTCTATAACTGTCGGGTTAATAATTTGCGGAATGAGATTTGGCTCGACTTGGATTACTTCAGCAGGTCGAGAATATGCTCTTGCCCAGACTGCTTCGCTGGTATAAAGCGCCCGGTCACCTTTTTGAGGCACAATGGCAAAATAATAGCCGCGTCCCGGGACCAGACGGCTGACAGTGTAAGAATTGGTTTTACCGATATTTAAAGCTCCGTATTGATATTCGCCTCTTTTTTCTCCATATACCAGATGATAATTATCAGCATCATCAGTTGAAACATATGAAAGTGAAACCTGTCCAACACCCGGACCTGTCCAAGCTTTCAATACAATTGATGTATTGCTGGATACTCCGGCCTGCCCCGCAGAAATTGCAGATGTAGGCGGGGTTTTGGGCATCACCACTTGTCCCCAACCGGAAACAGCTGAAAATTCTTCGGAAAACGGACTGGCGGAACAATCACGGGCAGCTGACAGACGGAAATAATATTTCTGTCCGGGATTAAGATAACCGACGCTATAAGATCTTGACGACTGGCCGCCGATATTATCAGCTCCATAAAGATAATGTCCGCTTTCCGTTCCGTAGGCGACAGCATAACGGTTGGCGTAAGAAACTTCATCCCAGGAAATTGTCACCTGTCCGGCCCCCGGTCCTGTTTTTGCTGAAACACGGGAGGGTTGAGGAGGATATGGACCACCGCAATCGCCGGCCATTATTAACTCCGGTTTAAAAGCCGATAAACTAACAAGAGTTAAAATCGCCAATCCGGCGGTTATAAACTTTTTCTGAAATGTCATCTAAATCTAATGTAAGAAGTTATTATCGGGATTGTCAACCTACTACTTATTCCCCAATCTATATATCAATATATAAATAAAGACATCAAAAGTTATCTGTCGGCCCCGGATTTGGTGTCTTGACAGTCCTTTCTCCCATATGCTTTGCTGGATATATGATATGTTTTCACATAAAAAAAAGCGCCATCTTAAAAAAGTAAAACAAAAAGCCAAAAAACAAATTTCTGCCCGTCAGAAAAACCCGGCAGCAATTGCTCTGAAAAAGAAAAAGGGCCACATCGTTTTTGATACACCGGTCATGGGCTTGGCTGCATATTTTAAAAAAACGGCTAAAAAATCAAGACAGCCCGTCCCGGCAGGCAGAAAAAGTAAAAAAAGAAAAAAAAGAATTAAGAAGACCTCCAAAAAATTATTTATCCGTCCGATAATCCTGGTTCTGTTAGCCATAGCTTCGTCTTCCTCTGTGGCTTTTTATTTTCTGGTTTTAAAGGATTTACCGGACCCACACTCGCTCGTTCTGGACAAACCGCCTATGACGACCATTATCCGCGACAGAAATGGCCGTGTTTTATACCGCGTCTACAACAATGCCAACCGCGTCCAGCTGTCCTGGGAGGAAATTCCGGATGTGGTTAAAAATTCAACCATTGCTATTGAAGATTCAGGCTTTTATAAACACTTCGGCATTTCCATTAAAGCCATTGCCAGAGCCCTTATCAATAACCTCAAGGAAGAAGACATCACTTTCTACCAGGGAGGCTCAACCATTACCCAGCAGCTTGTCAAAAACCGTTTTTTTTCTCCTGTCAAATCATATGAGCGGAAAGTCAAAGAGATTATTCTCTCTGTCTGGACAGAATATATTTTCACTAAAGAAGAAATCCTGACCATGTATTTGAACACAGTCGGCTATGGCGGACCGGCTTACGGCATTGAAGCCGCCTCCCAAATGTATTTTGGCGTTTCAGCTGACAATCTGACATTATCCCAGGCAGCCTTTCTGGCAGGCCTTCCGGCTGCTCCGACTACTTTCTCCCCTTTCGGTTCCCGTCCGGAAATATCCCGGCTGCGCCAGGCGGCTGTCCTGGAAAAAATGCTTAAATTGGAAATGATAAGTGAAGATAAGTATCTTCAGGCAGTCAATGAAGACCTAAGCTTTATCCCGCAAAAAATTGATATTCAGGCTCCTCATTTTGTCATGTACATTAAAAAAGAATTGACCGATAAATTGGGTGAGAAAGTTGTCGAGGAAGGCGGTCTGGACGTGACGACGACCCTGGATCTTGATGTACAAACAGAAGCTGAAGAGATCGTCCGCCATAATCTGGCCGAACTTGGGGTACGTTACAACATTAATAATGCCGCCACCCTGGTGACAGAGCCTGCCACAGGCGAAATTTTGGCTATGGTCGGTTCGGTCGAATATTTCGATACGGAAAATGACGGCTATTACAATGCGGCCATCGCTCCCAGACAACCCGGTTCTTCCATCAAGCCGGTTAATTACAGCTTTGCTTTTGACCATGGTTATACTCCGACAAGTGTCATTTTGGATGCTCCGGTAGTTTACAAAACTCCCGGTTCCCGCGAATCTTATGCGCCTGTCAATTATGACGGCAAATTCCACGGCAATGTCACCTTAAGAACAGCCTTGGCCAGTTCCTACAATGTTCCGGCTGTGAAACTGTTGGAAAAGATCGGTGTCGACAATATGGTCAAAACCGGAATAGCCATGGGTATCAAAAGCTGGGAAAATATTCCTCCTATCGGCCTGTCTCTCACCCTGGGAGGTGCGGAGGTGACCATGCTCGATATGGCCAGGGCATACGGCACTATCGCCAATTTAGGAGTGAAAAAGGAATTAAGATCTGTTTTAGCTATCACAGACAGCAATGATATTGATATTACCGAGGAGTTTTACCGGGACAGAAATCTGGCTTTTGTGGGCAGCGCCCAGGCTTCAGGCGGTATGGATGAGGTTCCCGAAGGTACCCAAGTCATTTCTCCCCTGTCTGCCTATTGGCTGATTGATATTTTGTCTGACAATAAAGCCAGGATGCCTGCATTCGGCAGTTACGCCCGTTTATCTGTCCCCAATCACAAAATTGCCGTCAAGACAGGCACCAGCAACAGTTTCCGCGACAACTGGACCATCGGTTTTTCACCCGAATATCTGGTCGCTGCCTGGGTCGGCAACAACGACGGTTCCTTCATGAACAAAAACCTGGTTTCAGGTATAACCGGAGCCGCTCCCATCTGGCACGACACCATGAGTTATCTTTTGGAAGGCCACGAGCCAAAAGAATTCCCCAAACCGGAGGGCCTGGTTCCCGTCAAAGTCTGTGCTGTCAATGGCCTTCTGACCTGCCCCAACTGTCCGGAGGAAAAAATTGAGTATTTTACCGTTGATAAAGTGCCGACCAAACAGTGCTTTTTCAGGCCTGCCTCCGAATGTGATGAGGCCAAAAAACAGGCTGAAGGCAAATCGGAAGAAGAGCGGAAAAGCCTCCTCTCTGCCTGCCCCTGGATAAATTGATGCAAGCCTATACCTCTCCTTTAATAATTGACAGATTCTGTTTGATAGTTTATAATCTTAAAAGTTAGAAAGTTAAACTTTATCTATTATGAATCAATCGTCTGATACTCAACAGGAATGGCTAAGAGTCTTAGGCAAAGGCATGGTTACCCTGCCTAAAAAATGGCGTGATGATTTGGGAATTGACACAGGAGACGTCGTTAAAGCCAAGAAAGAAGGCAACAAAGTTATTATCGAAGCCGGACAAACCGGCCATGTCCCCTATCGCATTTATACCAAAGCTGAAATTGAAGAATTTATCAAAGAGGACAAGCTTGAAAGTGAATTGGTGGAAAAAGTCAAGCAAAAACTCTCTAAATCGGATTAACCTCCATGAAGGTCTATTTTGATGCATCCGTCATAGTTGCCTCACTTCTCTCTGCGTCCGGCGGTTCTTCCCTTCTTTTTAAATTCATTAAGAAAGGAATGATTTCAGGTTTTACTTCACAAACTGTCCTTCAGGAAATCTTGGAAGAAAAAAAGTATTTCAAGTTTAGAAAATCTAAAAAAGAAATCGAGGATTTTATTGCTCAATCAGGCCTGGTGGTACGGGAAAAAATCTCCGAAGATGAAATCAGGCAGTATGAGGGTAAAATCGACAAGGAAGATGCCCATCTGATAGCCGGAGCAGTCCAGACGAAATGTCAGTATTTAGTTTCCTTAGATAAAAAACACGTTCTAAAAGAAGAAGTTAGAAAAAAGTTTCCACACTTAAAAATTCTCTCCCCCAAAGAATTGCTGCAGGCAATTGTAAAATAAATTCATCATTAAGAACGTAACGCACAGCCTGCTCAGTTTCAGGTAAATCCCTGCCTTTGCCTGACAGTTTGTGAAAGGTCTCTCATCAACCTGAAAACCGCTTCTTTTGTAGTTCTTTGACGATTTCTTATATAATACCGGTATTTTATATATATGGGTGAACTATTCGAACATATTCCACCGGAGTATGCCCTGGCAATCCCGCCAGCCAGTGCTGCCTATCATCCCGACCTGACATCAGCCTTCCAAGCTCGCTTTGGTGATAGACTTCTTAGAACAGAGTTTGCTACCTTCAGTAATGATATGCCTTTACATTTGGTGGGAGAAGCGGGAAAAATACTGTTAGTTTCCACCTTCAACGGAGACAATTGGCGAGAGGCTAGTGTTGAAATAGCCTATTTCGGCAATGCTTTAACCGATAATCCCGACGAAGCCGGACCAAACACCCGGGAATTGGGCATTTTCTTTCCTTTTGCCGATTTAAGGCAAGATGCAAGAACCCGGAAACCGATAAAAGATTCCGTTGGGAGAGCAATTGTCAAAGCACAGGGAGTTACAGACAGAGCACTGGCAAAAATTATCAGACATGTTGCCGGAGCTCATTTTGTCTGCTTTGTGGATATGCATAATCCCTGGAAATCGGCTAAAGCTTTCACTGAACAGGATCTGGATGTGATAAATTTATCGACCAACAAAATATTGACAGAATATTTGGTCGCCAATGAACTTCTTTCATCCAATTTAGAGACAACTGTCGTCTCCACTGATATGGGCATCTATTTAACGGCCTATGACTTATCAGGCAAAATTGGTAAGGCAATGAATGCTGACAAGGAACCTGTGCCCATGGTTATTTTCAAAAAAACCAGAGTTGGGACTGACGTAATTCCGGAGCATATTTATGGTGATTTAAAAGGAAAGAGAGCCATTGTTATAGACGACATCATTGGCAGCGGCACAACATTAGAAGAAACTATCGAGGCAATCTTAAAATATGACCCGGCAGAATTACTCATCTTCATTCCCCACCCGGTTTACGCCCCCAAGGGATATTATGAAAAATTAGAAAATATTCTTAAAATCGATAAAGTGAAATTGTTAATGGTCGCCGATACTTTACCACTGGTAAGACAAGGAATTAGTTATCCCCATCCCTATTTGAAATTTGATGGTGGGAAAAAAGTGGAAGTTCTTAAAATTCACGACTGGATTGCTGAAAAAGCCCATACTATTCTGACAGCCAGAAATATTGAAGAAGCTATAAAAATTTTGGCAGAAGAAATAGTTGAACTTGAGGATCCATATCAATTAATAACCGAAATGACCGCTATAACGGTTACACCAGAACCAAATGTCGCCGTTTATTACGAAGGTCAGAAATATGTTCCCATTCCTATGTATAGGGAAATATTTAGAAGCCCTTGATCTTAATAAAAATCCTATCGTCTGAACATATCTTACTTCTTCGGCTCTCCCGTCTTTCAGAGATAAAACCAGGGAATAGCTGTGATGTTGTCGCTTACTCTTTCCGGTTTTTCTCCCATAGTGATGACATATCCGTGCGATGCTAATTTACGGTAATCATTGAGGAATATTTTCAGGCCTTTAATTTCCGATGCGCTTATATACTTTGAGCTTTTTATTTCTATAGGGATCACAGATGATCCCCTGTCGATGATGCAGTCGACTTCAGCTCCGCCGGCAGTGCGCCAGAAACAGACTTTATAGTTTTTATTCAATACTTTTATTCTCCTGATAATTTCCAGTATGACCGCATGTTCAAACAGGACTCCCTTCTGGGCATGGATGGTGTTTTTCTCCAAGGGTATTTTGGCCAGGGAATTACGGACTCCCAGATCAAAAAAATAATAGCGTGACATCGAGAGTATTCTTTTTCTCGCATTTTTAAGATAGGGATCAACTCTTTCTGCAATCAGCGTATCTTCCAGGATACGGTAAAATTCTTTAACAGCCGGCTGGCTTACGCCTGATTCATTTGAAAGTTTGCTGAAATTCGGACTTGTTCCTGATTCTCTTGCTGCCAATTCCAGAAATCTGGAGAAAGCTCCGATTTTCCTGGAAATGGCTTCCGCTCTTATTTCTTCTTCGATGTAAATTTCCGCGTAAGACTTTATGATATCGCGCTTATCCTCATCAGACAGGCTGATTATTAGCGGTAATGAACCGAAAATTAATGAGTCTTCAAAAGTGTAACCGGTTTTCCGGTTAATATTTTTCAGAGTTAAATCTCCCAGGGAGCTTTTTTTTATCCATCCCAGTTCACCCCATAATAAAGGATCTAAATGGAATCTTTTGATCCTGCCCGGCAACAGATTAACCTTGCTCCTTTTAAGCTTTCTGGCACTGGATCCGGTAAATATAAACTGGGCGCTACCTTCGTCTATCAGAAACTGGGCAGAGTCAAAAATCTCCGGGACTTTTTGAGCTTCATCTACAAAAACGAGCGGTTTTATCCTGCTTGCCTTTACCTGCCTGATTATTGCGGAGGGGTCAACTTCCGTCTCCAGTCTGACTTTCGGATTCTGCAGGAAAATTTCAATCTTATTATCAAACTTTTCCAGCAAATCCCGAACTAAAGTCGTCTTTCCTACCTGACGGGGTCCCAGGATAAGTCCGGAAAATTTTTTCGTCAGAAGCTGTCTGATTTTTGGTTCTAAGTATCTTAATAAGTGTTTATTTTTACCTGGCATAAATAAACTATACTTTATATTTAAGTAATTGTCAATTACGGAAGACAGCTGTTTGAAACCTTGACAATTATCCTATAGTCTGGTAGCATTCCACTTCTTCAGTTATCTCCCCAGCTTTTTTCCTAGAAATTTCTGAATGATTCTCATATTTAGAAATTTTTATGAAAAAGCATTTAGTCTTACTTTCCATACCGGCCAGGCTGATTCTCCAGGCTTTCTTGATAGGCCATCTTTTCGCCGGTCAGATTGAGGCCGGTTCTGAAGCCGGTCTTAAAATCGTGCCTACTCCTTCGCCCCAGTTTGTATCCGCTGAAGCTCAAGCTGAACTTGAGAAATTTTCTTCCGACGGCCGTTCCTGGACCAAATTCAAATATAAGAAACAAATAGCTAAAACAGCCTCAAAATATAACTTAGACCCTCAACTCATCTACGCCACCATCATGACCGAATCTGAAGGTAACGAGTTTGCCTATCGTTTTGAACTATCCCTCAATGAGGCTAGCTACTGCATGGGACAGATATTGGAAAGCACAGCCAGGTCCTTGGGTTTCAACGGAAAATCCGTTCAATTATTTGAGCCTGGGACCTGTATTGACCTTATCGGAAAGTATCATCAGAGGATGATAGAGGCTTACGGCCGGCTTTCCAGCTACCAGCTCGCCCGTGCCTACAATTCCGGATCACCCTGGAAAAGACCTGTCTGGGGCCACCTCTCCCGCTTCAAAAGATGGTATTACGAAGAAGGTTAATCCTGTATATTCTGTGGATTAGTCAAAATTTCATCTGCTTGCATATTTAAATTCCTTTGAGAGTCAATTGGTTTAGTAGGCTCTCCTTGTCCAGCTAATTCTTCAAATGTATGAACAACAGGATTGTTTCCACCATTTCTAGAATTTAAAGGATTTATTCGTGATATATCAAGTAAGTTTTCTAGCTGTTCTGCTCCACCCCTATAACTCCTATTTGGATCAAGACGTAACGGATTTAATTTACCTAAACACCTTAATCCTCTTTCAAAAAAATTCATACTTATATAATTTACTATCAGATATCTATTTATTAATACTCCAGGCCATGCCGTCTGAAATGACTTCGATTTCACCATGTTGGTCGGTTCTGGCGATTTGCGACTTGACCGACTCAATTTGCGCCAGGGCTTCCTTGGTCGGGTGGCTCCAGGGATTCTTGCCGACCGAGATGACCGTCAGTTCAGGCTTCAATTTTTCCAAAAATTCCCAAGTTATGCCTGTTTTAGATCCGTGGTGCGGGAATTTAAGTATTTCTATGTCAGGCAAATGGGCTGTTGCGACAATCTCCGGTTGTATTTTACTATCCCCGTCCCCTGTCAGTAAAGTATCAAACCGGCCGTAATTCAAATATAAAACCATCGAAAAACTGTTTAAATCAGTGCCTTCCGTTGATAGACCCAAAACATTACTGTTGTTGCCTGCTAATAAAATATTATTACCTAATTTTTCGCTTGTCCACTCCCTATCCGGCCACAAGACGTTAAATTTCACCTCACCCATCGAAAAATTATCACCCTGGTAGAGATTTTTTAGCGGAATGCCTTTATCCTCGATTTTCTTTTTTAGCTCCGAAAATCCCTGGCTGGTATTGCCGACGGGGACAGATACAAAATATTTAATACTATATCGGTCTATAACAGACAATAAACCCTGGAGGTGGTCTTTCTGCGGGTGGGTCAGGACAACCATATCAATTGTCCGGTCATAAAAAGGCATATTGTCACCCAGACATTCCAGCACCCGCTCGTTTGGACCCCCGTCGATTAAAAGATCCAGGTTTTGGGGTGTTTTAATAAAGATGGCATCTCCCTGCCCCACATCGCAAAAAATTAAATGCAGCTTGCCGTCAGGTTGGGAAAAAATATAAACTGCAAGCAGAATTAAGCCGAAGAATGCACCTGTCAGGAATCCTTTTTTGGCAGCCACAAATCCAGTATAGCCTAGAATTCAAAAGAAGCCCCGGGAATCCGGGCCAGTAACCTTATGACGGTAATCAGATAGGTCAAAGGCACCCAGGCCAGCCAGGCAGGAATAAAGCCTGCCGGAAGCCAGAAATAGCCCAATACTGAAGCTGTCAAACCCAAAACCATTATCGGCTGTACTGCCCACTCAATCAGCAGATTTGCTATAGGGGATATCAGGGAGATCCGCTGAAAATAATAGAGTATCACAGGCAGGGTAAACAGTTGGGCTACCAGGGTGAGCCTGAAATTTTCTTTTATGGAATAAATGAGTTTCTCCCATGAGCTGTTCTTCAACTGGCGCTCCCCTTTTCTATTTGCCAAAATGAGTCCCAGTGTCGCCAAAAAAGAAAGCTGGAAAGACAGGCTTTTTATAAGATTCAAATCGAATAGAAGCATTATCAGGCTGGTCAAAACCAAAGCCAGCAAAGCCTGGTATTGTCTGCCAAAATAGATGGCCAGAAGTGACATCGAGCCCATGATAGCCGCCCGGACCACGGTTGGGCTCATCCCAACCAGCATTACGAAAAGCACTATAAGCCCTATTGTCAAAAGTGATGAAAAACGCCTGCCCAGAAATAGGGTCGTTTTGGCTGTCAGAGAAACCAGAATGGTAATATTCATGCCTGATAAAGCTATGATGTGCAATGTACCCGTTTCAATCAGTGCCTGGTAAAGACCTTTGGAAAGCTGTGCTTTGTAGCCGAAGATAATACCGTTAAGTAAAGAGGCATGAGGCTCCGGCAAAAGTGAATTTATGGAAGAAATAAAAGGATTGTCCATCTAGACACTCAAAAGCCTTGACAGGAATTGCAGCCGGAGTCTTTTCGAAAGTTTTGAATAGATCAGGAATTGCCGCACCACAAAAATCCAAATGATGGTAAAAAGCAAAGTCATGGCAAAAATATTGATAGGATAATAGGCAAGCTTCAGTCCGTTTCCTCTGTATAAATTAATCAGAACCAGTAAAAGAACGGCCGTAATGGAAAAAAGAGGCTTGTTGTAACCTCCAAACCAGCCGCTGGTAAAAAAAATGGTTTTAGCATAGGAAAAGCCGCCGGTTATGGCGCAAACAATAATCGCCAAAGTGTATGGAAATGGCAGTTTAGTACTTAAAGGATGGTTTATTTCCAAAAGCGCGGTGATGAAAATCAGCATATAAGCACAGACAAAAGTGATGTAATGGCTTAATTTGCCGTGAAAAATTTCGTTGACAGCATAAATTTTTGACCGCTTATTTGTTTTCAGATACCGCCAGAGGACTTTCCCGACAAAATGCACGCTTAAACCTACAAATCCGTAGATTAAAAATATCATTCCGACTGACAGGAGTGAAACATCTTCAAAATCCAGTATCGCTACCCTTGGCCTGGAAACTATGTTTAAAACGATCAGCACCAGTCCATAATAGAAAAACAGGGGGAAAACCAGGATATTCAGCCAGGCAACCAAAGGAATATTTTTGATGACCCGTTCCTCAAACTTCGGCCTTTTATAGGAAACAACAGCAATGAAGATTACCAGCGAAATCAGAAGGATGCCGGTCAGCATAGTGCAGGATGATTATAGCATCAAATGGTGATTTTATCCTTTATTTTGTCAAATAGGGCTTGTCCGACGGCTTTCTTCTCTTTCAATTCCTCCAATTTGCCATATGGACGGCCGGAGATGATTTTCCCGGCTGTCACCGGTCCGACTCCGGGCAGGGCTTCCAGTTCTGCCTGGGAGGCTGTGTTGATATTGATAAGCTTGCTCGTCACCCCCAACAGATTGTTTTCTGTTTTTCCCACAGCAAGCGGCCCTTCTTTAGCTTCGCCTAAGGAGGGTATATAGATTTTGCCTCCGTCGCTAAGCTTAGCCGCCTTATTCATATTTTTCTCAATCCAAGGTAGATCTGCTTTTTCAGTCAATCCCCCGGCTTTTTTTATGGCATCTTCAATCCTCTCTCCTTCGCTAAATTCATACAAACCGGCCTTGACTACACTGCCTTCGATATCTACTTTGATATATAAAGACGCGGATGGACTGGCTTCGCTGGAGAAAATTATCCCCTCTTCAGCCGGTTTCCCTATGGTTGAAATAAAAGCTGCGCCTGTCAAAACAATACCCAGAAAGGCCAGGAATAAAGGAAATTTATAAAAGGCAATCAGATCCTGCAGTTTTTCGGTATTAATCAGAGGTTCGTCAATCTCATCTCTCATCACAACCTTAATATAAATCATGTCTGATGTATTTTACAAATGCTACAATTTAATTAATCTATTTCGCAATCTTGACATCAGATAATACAATGATACAATTGTATTACCATGGATTTCATAACCACTAATATCCGACTTCCTGAAGAAGATTACCGTGAGCTTAAAAAGGAGGCGTATCATAGAAGGATAAGCTTATCTGCCGTGATCAGGGAAAAACTTACTGCTACACAAATAAAATCCGATCCCCTGAGTTTGATTTCAGAAGTTAAAAAAATAGCCGAATCCAACTCCAAAAAATTAAAAAATTGGAATTCACTTCAAGCTCTTCGGGAAATAAGAGATTCGGGAAAATGATTGTTATAGATACCTCGATTGCTTTCAAATGGTTCAATACCGTGGAACCCGGTTTTGAAAAAGCGATTTCCTTATTGGAACAGCATCTTCAGCAGAAAGAAACTATCCTGGTGCCGGATTTGCTGATATATGAGCTGACCAACGCCTGGACTACGAAAACCTCTTTAACTTATAAGGAAGTAAGTAAAAATCTATTACTTTTGGAGCGTGTGAAGCTGAAAATCCAACCAGTCAGTTTCAATTTATGCCGGAAAGCTTCGCAATTAGCCAAAAAATATCACTTGTCAGTCTATGACGCGATTTATGCTGTTATAGCCAAAGAAAATAAGTGCTATTTATATACCGCTGATGCAAAATTTAAATCTAAAACAAATTTGGCATTTATTAGAGTAATACAATAACAGCGGACCAACTAGTTGACCAAGTCAAGCATTCCGATCAGAAGAAGACAAAGCTAATCCTAACCTCTCTTTAATTTCCTGAAGGGTTAGCCGTGCCTCTTCAGGAATTAGTTATAGTTTCTTCCCCTTCAGGCCACTCAGTGTTCTGAGGAACTTCATCCTCTAATTCCAAGTCCCCATCCTCAATCATTTGCTCTACCATATAAAAGGGATCAACATGTTTAAATCCTTCTGCATAGGGAATAAATCCGTTAACACCGTGATTAGGTACATACACAAGTATCAGCTCCAGTTTCCTGCCGCTTTTTTCCCATAACCTTACAGCTTCATGCATTGCCTGACGGCTCATTTCCTGCATTGTTTTTACTCCGCAGCCGACATGAGGATAATCAAGAGTAATATATTTAATTTTATTCTCATTGTAAGATTTGACCCCACGATGCAGATGAAAACCTGCTCTTAATGCCGGTACTTCAGTCCCGTTAACATCGTCAAACTCATAAAATCCATCCTGCAGTTTTACTTTTACCGTTGGCAGTTCATCCAGAGGAATGATAAACTCCTCTGCTTCCACTGATGTTTTTTTGGTTTTTAATCTTTTTACCGGAGACACATTAACCTTTCCGTCTTCATGAGAAACTACTGCCGAAATATCCGAATAACGTAATCTGTCTTTCACGGCACCGCTGGTTCCCGAATTGGATACGATTTTAATGGTTTTTTTTACTGTCCCTTCCGGCGTCTTAACTTTTATATCCGGTACAACAGCCCAGAATGCTCCTTCCGCCTGACGGTTATATCTTAAAAGTCTTTCAATTTTACGGGATAAATTACGGCTTCTGGTAAGCTCTCTGATGGTAACAGGTGGTGACAGAAGGCGATGCTCTCCTAAAAATTTACCCCATTTCCTCATTCCGTTTACTACCGGATTTTTTGTCCATTCATCATAGTTGATACTTTGATCCTCTAATATTTTCTGACCGCCTACTTCCTCAGAGGAACCGAATGCAATCAGTCTGTCAGCCATATTTTCCCAGGATTTCACCTTTACTCTGCCTCCTTCCATTGTTCCCAAAATCGGCTGGTCAAAAGCAATACCATCACCTTCTTTTCTGTAAGTTACAATTATATTTTTAAATGCGCCTACCTTTGCCATCATCATTCTCATAAAAACCAACATTTTATCATGGGGAAGCTTGGCTATTGCTTCATGCTCATCCTCAATAAATATCAGATTGGTAAAATGCGGATGTATAAACGGTCTAAGCTTCATTCCGTCTGACCCGATATTTTGAACATAAAGCCATTCATCATCCTCTGGCAAATACCGTCTTAATTGCTTTTTATAGGTATCAAGACTCACATTTTCATTCTCAATAGCCGCCATAGCTTTTTCCGGTAGTTTGCCTAAAAATACGGGATTAATGGCTACCAGATTGGAACCGGTATCTGACAATTGCTTAAGATCCTGGGTATTATTGACAAATTCTGTTCCTGCATCACTCCATACCGCCGCCGGACAATCCCAGTCAAAATATCTTGAGGCTAAATTATTATAAATGCCCTCCACCTGATTTATAATCGGTTTTTCCATTTCTGAAGGAATACCTAAAGGAACCTGTATATATTTGGAAAAAACAATCGGATGGGTTTTAAACCAGACCGGTTTTTCAGAAGAAATAACAGACAACTCTCTTCGAACTAAAGAATCTTCTTTTAGATTATCTATTTCTAATCGGCTCACAACTTTATCAAACAACAAAATTTATCAATCGGCCGGGGACGAAAATTGTTTTTTTGACTTTTCGGCCTGCCAGATATTTTTTCACTTTTGCCGAATTCATCGCTTCTTTTTCCACCGGTTCCTGCTTTTTGGCCTCACCGGCCGCAACCTGCAGACTGTCACGCAATTTGCCGTTGACTTGGAC
The DNA here is from genome assembly GCA_001779315.1 of Candidatus Gottesmanbacteria bacterium RIFCSPLOWO2_01_FULL_42_22. GTDB lineage: Bacteria > Patescibacteriota > Microgenomatia > 2-02-FULL-39-11 > 2-02-FULL-39-11 > GWA2-43-14. The sequence continues at coordinate 75,629 of MFJU01000004.1, forward strand.
GACGACGGTTACCGTATCTTCCTTTAAATATTGAGGATTATAACTTGGCCAGGGATGAGTATGGATTGAGGAATCCCCTATTTTCAAATTCTGCCACAGCTCTTCCGTCAAATGGGGGGCAAACGGGGCTAAAAGCAATAATAATATTTTGATGTTTTCACGGCTGACAGCGCTATTTTCAATCATGGCATTCACATATTCCATGATATGGGCTATGGCGGTGTTGTATTTTAAGGAGGTGATATCTTCAGTCACTTCCTTGATGGTTTTATGCATGATTCTTCTAAGTCCTCCACCATCCCAGGAGTCCCTTCGGGCCACCTGGGAGGTGTTTTTTTCGTTTTCTGTTTTACTGCCTCCGTCCCAGGTGTTTGTTACCAGTCTCCAGACCCGGCCCAGGAAGCGGAACATGCCGGCAATGCCGCTGTCGCGGAAATCGCCACCCGCATCATATGGACCTAAAAACATCAAATAGGTTCGTAATGTATCAGCTCCGTATTTATTGATATATGTATCTGGATTGACAATGTTACCCTTGGACTTGCTCATCTTGGCTCCTTCGGCAATGATCAGGCCGTGGGCGTAAAAGTTTTCAAAAGGCTCTTCCCAGCCAAAGGCTGGTCGGCCTTTGGTCGAAAAATCAAAATAACCCCAATCATAAAAACACATCCATATAAACCTCGAATACAAAAGATGAAGTACAGTATGCTCTGCTCCTCCTGTATACTGTTCTACCGGCAGCCATTTTTTGGTAATTTCCGGGTCCCAAGGGACTTGCCCTGAGCGAGTCGAAGGGTAGCGCAGGAAATACCAGGAACTGTCTAAAAACGTATCACATACATCTGTTTCACGCTCAGCATCTCCCCCGCATTTTGGGCATTTAGTCTTGACAAAAGAGGCCGCTTTGGCCAGCGGCCCCTTACCTGTGCCTTCCGGTTTCCAATCGGAAAGATCAGGCAGCAAAACCGGCAGATCTTTATCCGATACAGGTTGCCAATTACATTTTTCACAATAAATCATCGGGATGGGCGCACCCCAATACCTTTGCCGTGAAATGCACCAGTCGCGCAGCCGGTAGCTGGTGACCCTCTTCCCCCAGCCTTTCTTTTCGAGATAATCCATCATCAGTCTCGTTGATTCATGAATGTCTTTTCCGTTTAAAAATTCTGAATTGATCATCATTCCCTCTTCTTCCTGAACTTGTTCTTCTCTGATTATTCCCGATTTATCTCCGTCGGAACCTACGACTACGCGGATAACCTGAAGCTTAAATTTTTTGGCAAATTCGAAATCACGCAAGTCATGTCCTGGTACGCCGACGACGGCGCCGGTGCCTACGTGTCCGAGGACGAAATCCGTGACATATATAGGCATCTTATAGCCATTAAGCTGGTTTATGGCATAGTATCCGCTAAAGATGCCGGTTTTTTCACGGCCTTCGGCAATGCGTTCCATTTCCGACTTGCCTTTCGTTTTCTCAACATAATTTTTAATTTCATTTAATTTTGAATTTTGTCCCGATTCAATCGGGATTGAATTTAGGAGCGAAGCGACGAACGGGTGTTCCGGCCCCACAACGACGAAGGTGGCGCCGAAATTGGTGTCTGGACGGGTGGTAAAACAGGTTATCGTCTCTTTGGCCGGGCCGGAGTCGGAAACTACCGGATAAGTAATATTGATGCCTTCCTTGCGGCCGATCCAGTTCCTCTGGCCGGTCTTAACCTTCCCGCTCCAGCGGAAAGATTCTTTAAATGTATTCTGGTACAGCTTTTCGGCGTAAGAAGTGATCTTGAAAAACCACTGCTGCATCTCTTTTTTCTCAACCTCTGTTTTACAGCGTTCGCACCTACCATCAATAACCTGTTCATCGGAAAGGACAGTCTTGCAGGAGGGGCAGAAATTGACCAAAGACTTTTTGCGGTAGGCCAAACCGTGCTTAAACATTTGCGTGAAAATCCATTGCGTCCACTTATAGTAATCCGGATCATAAGTCTCAACCGTGTTTTTCCAGGCAAATGAATTGCCGATTGACCGCAGCTGGCGGTAGAAGTTTTGCTGGCTTACTTTAGCCTGATCTTTAGGGTGTTTACCGATCTTGAGGGCATAATTTTCGCTGTGGATGCCAAAGCCGTCCAAGCCTATCGGCTCCAGGACATCAAACCCTTGCATCCGTTTAAAGCGGCCGTAGATATCGCTCCCTGTAAAAGCATACATATTCCCGACGTGCAAACCCTCGGCTGACGGGTACGGAAACATCATCAGGTTGTAAAAAGGCTTCTTGGCCTTTTTTAAATCGGGTTGGTAAATTCCATCTCTCTCCCAGACCGACTGCCATTTTTTTTCAAAATCACCCGGTTTAAAAGTTTGTTTATATTTGTCTGTGGTAGCCTTCATAAGCTGATAGTATATCGCATTTCATACTTGGAGTGTTATACTTTTTTTCAAATGACCAAATCGGCCTGGCATTCCATAATACTTTTAGTCAGTCTGTTTGCTGTTTACTTTTTCGCTAATGACTCAATCCTGGCTAATTATATCTTACAATTAGCAGCCATTTTAATAATTATCCTTATTATCGCCAGACACCTGCACCGGCCTTCCAGCTTCCATCTTGCCGAAACTGTCGTTTCCACCATAGCTGTCGTTTTGGTGACCATGGCTACCGGAGGCACAGCTTCTCCCTTTTTCTTCCTGAACCATTTCCTGCTCTTT
>MFJU01000005.1 GCA_001779315.1 Candidatus Gottesmanbacteria bacterium RIFCSPLOWO2_01_FULL_42_22
GAAAGCGGTAAACCAGGCATGGGTTTTATTGTCCGGATCGCCGAATTCGGCAGTTCCGGTCTTGCAACCGACCGGTATGGATACTTTCGGCCGGGCTGAACCGCTGGCAGTCGGTCCCTCTAAAAAATTAACTCCGTCAATTTTCAGCTGCGGATTGTCAACCATGAAATTAAAAAGGGGCCAGCCGGTCCCACCGGCAGAACAGGCCTCTGTCATGCCGCGGCTGACCGTTTCAATATGAGACGGCTCCAAATTCAGATCCAGACAGCTTTTTTTAGATTTAGCGTTAAGATGCGGCCGGCATAAAAAACCGCCGTTGGCAATAACATTGGTCCAGGCATTCACCTGCAAGGGGGTGGCCAGTGTATCTCCCTGTCCTATAGCCGTATGGTAGGTATTGCCTAAATACCACTCTTCTTTTTTAACTTTTTTTTGCAAGACAGGATCAGGCATTAACCCTTCTGTTTCCCCTGCCAATTCAATTCCCAGTTTTTTACCTAAACCGAATTGCTTTCCCCAAAAAGCTAATTTTTCTATGCCGATTTTTTCGCCGACTTTATAAAAGTAAATGTCGTTGCTTCGTCTTAAGGCTTTTACCAGATCAACTGAACCTTCGGTTTTACCGTACTGGGTAAAATACCAGTTGCTGTAGGAGTAATCACCGACGGTGACTACTCCCGTATCTTCATAAGTTGTATTGGCAGTAATGGTACCTGTGGACAGTCCGGCAATAGCTGTTATTATTTTAAAGGTAGATCCGGGAGGATACTGGCCGGAAATCGCCCGGTTAAATAAAGGCCTGTCAGGATTATCAAAAATTTCAGAAAGGCTATTCCCTTTGAGAATATTATTCGGATCAAAGGAGGGAGAAGAATAGAGGACAAGGACAGCTCCGCTTTCCGGTTCGCTGACAACTACTGCCCCTTTTTTATCTTTCAGGAGTTCCCAGGCTTTTTTTGAGAGGTCAAGATCCAATGTTAGATTTAAACTGGCGCCCACCCTGGGATCAACCCGTCCCAAGGTCCTGATATATTGATTGGCGGCATCAACTTCAAACATTTCCCTGCCGTCAATGCCCCGAAGATGGGCATCATAAATTTTTTCGATGCCCATTTTGCCGACAATGTCTCTCATTTTATAGACGTCGCTGTCCGGGCTTTTCAGAGGAGGAATGATGTCTAACTCCTCCGGTCCTACTTCTCCCAGGTAACCCAAAACTGAGGCTAAAACAGGACCGTAAATATATTCCCGGGTGGTGCTTTTTGGGTCGGAAATAAGAGGTATGTTACGCACAAGCGGATTGTCATTTCTGTCATATATGATGCCACGCGGTGCGGTGATAACCATTTCCCTGATACGGTTCTCTGTGGCTAATTGCCTGTATGCCTTGCCTTCAATCAAAGTCAGGCTGAAAAGCCTGGTTGACAGCAATCCTAATCCGAAAACAAAAAGTAAAATAAAAAAATAATACCGGCCGTAACCCCTCTCATGGCTTTTTTTACTGTTATAACTAGTTTTGGAATGGCGGCTAAAACCGGAAACGGATTCCGGGAATATACCGCCTAAAATATTTGCAGACATTTCAAACTGCTAACGGCTTCTTATCTGTGTATTCGTAATTTACGGAAAAAGACAGGAAATACATCAGGCTGACACTTAAAATTAACGTCAGCAAAAGATATAAAAGATTAAAAAACTGCTGATAAAAATAGAGACTGTACAACCCGACCGCCGTAAAAATAAAACTTAGGACATACCAGACGCTTTGCAGTTGAAATTTACGGCTATATCTCAAAATCAGGGCAGCCACCAGCAAAAAAATTAAACTGTCCAGTCCCAGTAATCTTAAAGAAAATAAATCCAGGCTTATTCCCGCCAAAAATACCAGCCACAGACTTTTTCTGCCCAAAAGCATGACAGCGACCATCGACAAAAGCAAAGTAAAGGGAAAGGAGAGAAAAACCGTTTCGATGATAATAGCCAACACCATAAGTAAGATTATCTGTCTCATGTTCTCTCGACAACAAATACTTTTTTAAAAAGAGGAATATCCGCTTCCGACTCAACTGTCGCCTGTTTGTAAACAGCCGCATCATCGCTTTGAATATGGCTGATTTTCCCGATAATCAGATTGGGCGGATAATTTGCCTCTCCGCTGGTTAACAAGAGATCGTCAATAAACAGCGGGTCTTTCTGGAGAACCTGATCAAATAAAACTGTCTTGTTGAAGCGTCCGCTGACAATACCCCGGGTACCGCGGTCGGTGATGGCCGGAACGGCTATATCTTCATCAGTTAACAAGAGCACACGGCTGCGAAAATCGGCCGCTTTATTGACACTGCCGATCAACGTGCGACCCTCAACCACGGCCATACCTTCTCTGACGCCGTCTTTAAATCCGATATCCAGCTCAAGGTAACGCGACCAGGCAATCACTCTGGCCGGAATGAACAAATAATCAGGCGGCAACGGCGAGCCCAATTGTTTCCTCAGACTGTCATTTTCATTTTTCAGCTCATCGAGGGTGACCTGTAATTCGATAAGAGAGCGCCGGTTTTCCTCATAAGAATCAAGCTTCTCCGTAACCGACTTGTAATTGGCCAGAAGATGCGGCAGGAATCTAAAATCGGCACTTTTGGTATAGACTGTTTTTTTAACATAAATTATCGGGTTTTCTAAAGGCTTTTTCAAAAAATTGAGATAAGTCAGATAATCCAGCAATATTAAAATTAATGATGATAATACCAACAGAAAAAATGTTTTCTTCACTTCAGTCCTCCGGTCACCCGAAGCTGGTTCAGAAGCGACTGGTTTTCCAAAAGCTTAGCAGCCCCCTTCACCACACAGGTCAAAGGGTCTTCGGCAAGCCAAACCGGCATCTTTATCGATTCGGCAATCGCCCTGTCAATTCCCGCGATGAGGGCTCCCCCTCCGGCCAGAGTGATACCCTGCTCCAAAACATCCCCGATTAACTCCGGCGGGATCTCCTCCACTGTTTCATTGATGACTTCGATGATTTTATTAACAACCGGAGACATGGCTTCGCGGATTTCATTGCCGGAAATTTTGATTGATTTCGGCAGGCCGTTTTCCAAGTCGCGGCCTCTGACGACGATATGTTTATCGCTTGCCACAGGATAGGCCGATCCTATGGCAATTTTTGCACTTTCAGCAGAAGGCAACCCGATTAAAAGAGAATGTTTTAAGCGGACATAATGGGCGATCGATTCATCAAATTCATCACCGGCAATCCGCAAAGATTTGTTGATGACTATGCCTCCTAGCGAAATTACGGCAATTTCAGTCGTCCCGCCGCCGATATCCACAATCATACTGCCAGAAGGTTTCTCAATCGGCAAATTAGCTCCCAATGCAGCAGCCATAGGCTCTTCTATCAGGTATGCCAATCTGGCGCCGGCTGAAAGTGCAGCATCCTGGACAGCCCTTCTTTCCACTTCAGTCACACCCGAAGGAATACCTATGACGACTTTCGGCCTGGGGACACTGGGAATATAACTGTTCGGTCTCTCGTGAACTATATTGATATAGTGCCTCAGCATGGCTTCGGTAGCGTCAAAATCGGCAATCACCCCGTCTTTTAACGGCCGGAAGGCGATAATTTGCAGCGGTGTCTTTCCCAGCATTTTTTTGGCTTCCGAACCGACCGCTAAAATTTTCTTGGTTTTTTTATGCCGGGCCACGACCGAAGGTTCCCTCACGGCAATGCCTTTGCCTTTGACATAAACCAAGGTGTTGGAAGTACCAAGGTCAATGGCTAAGTCGTGGCTGAATAAACCAAAGAGGAAATTTAGCATGATAACCTCCCATCTTCAGCCCGCCCCGTATATGCGCTCTTCCGACGCGAGGACGTAGACCTCGGGAGGAAGTAAGCATTGTACGGGGTCCCAAGGTCAATGGCCAGATCATGGGAAAACAGCCCGAAGATAAAATTTAACATAAACTAAGAACAAGTTTGGCTTTATTTTAGCAGACAAATAGGCAAGAAGGAATGGAGAAGATATGTTAGAATCTTTATTAAGAGACACCATGTCAAACAGATTAAGTATTATTATTGTTTATTCCTTTTACCTGCTTTTTTTCCTGGTACCCCTTTTCCTGACTCATGTAAACTTCGAGCTTTTTGAGTACAACAAAATGATGCTGACTTATGCATTGACAGTCATCATCAGCACTTTATGGCTGATAAAGATTATTACGATCAGGAAACCGCTGGTCAGGACTCCTCTTGATCTGCCCCTTCTGCTGTTTTTGCTAAGCCAAATAGTTTCCACCATTTTTTCCTGGGACCGGCATGTTTCGATTTTCGGCTATTACAGCCGCTTTAACGGCGGTTTACTCTCAAGCATCGCTTACACCTTGCTCTATTTTTCCTTTGTCAATAATTTTCCCAAGGAAAAAATAAAAAACCTCCTAACCGTTATCCTCGTTTCCGGTTTTCTCGTTTCCGTCTACGGCATCCTGGAAAGATTGGGTATTGATAAAAATATTTGGATCCAGGACGTGCAAAACCGGGTTTTTTCAACCTTGGGACAGCCGAACTGGCTGGCGGCTTATTTAACCGTTCTTATCCCCCTATCCTTAAGTTTTGCCTTAACCGGCCAAAAATTTTCGAAAAGCCTCCCCTTTTATATTTTGTCCCTTATTTTTTTCATGACTCTGATTTTTACCAAGTCCCGCTCTGGCATGATTGCCATCGGGCTGACTTTGCCCGTCTATTGGATTTACTTATTATTTAATTTCAGGAAGAAAATTATAACCCAATTTATAATTCATAGTTCTTTATTCTTAATTCTAATTTTCATTTTCGGCTCCCCGTTTGCCCAAATCAACCGTTTTACCCTGCCGGAACTGACAAAACCCCACGACCGCAATTTTGAAAAGGAAGAAAAAAAACCGCTGGGGGACTCAATCATCGACATCGGCATCACGGAATCAGGCACTATCCGCAAATATGTCTGGCAAGGTGCTATCGACGTTTTTAAACATTATCCTTTGATCGGGACAGGAGTGGAAACCTTTGCTTTCTCCTTTTATAAATACCGGCCGGCGGCACATAACCTGACCTCGGAATGGGATTTTTTATACAACAAAGCTCATAATGAATTCCTGAATTACGCGGCCACCACAGGAGTGTTTGGCCTGGGCAGTTACCTATTATTTATCGGGGTTTTTATTGTTTGGATGATGAAAAGGATCAGGAATGATGAATCAGGCATTAAGAATAAAAATGATAAAAATATCCATAATGCAATTTTAATCGGGTTTTTTGCCGGTTGGCTGTCAATTGCAGTCACTAATTTCTTCGGTTTTTCGGTAGTTATCACCCAGCTTTTTTTCTATCTAATCCCGAGCTTTGTCTATATATATAATGTAGCTGAGGGAAAAAAAGAGACGCCGGAGGCAGATTTTTCCGGGGGTAAAAAGACAGCGGTATTTACGCTAATTTTAGCCTGCCTGACAGTCCTCTTGTATTTAGGCAGGCTATGGCTGGCTGACTTTTATTATGCCCGGGGTCATAATAAATCAAGAATAGAGGAATTCGGCGAAAGTTATAAAAATCTGCAGACAGCCATAAAGCTCAATGGGCAAGAACCGCTATATTACGATGAGCTGGCCTACCCCTCTGCCCAAATATCGCTGGGCTTTTTGGCAGATGACCAGGCAACTCAAGCTTCCAAATTTCAGCAAGAAGCCTTGGCTTCCTCCGATCGCGCTTTGGCTATCTCTCCTAACAATGTCATTTTCTGGAAAACCAAAACCCGCGTACTCTACGGCTTGTCGAAAGGAGACAGCCGTCTGATTTATCCGGCCATTGAGGCTCTGGAGAAAGCCCGGGAACTCTCGTGGGCCGATCCGAAAATCCGTTATAATCTGGCTCTGATGTACGACCAAGTAGAGCGGAAAGAAGAGGCATTCCGCGAATTGGAAAATACCATCAAACTGAAAATAGATTTCCGCGATGCCTATCTGGCCCAAGCTCTTTTTTATAACCGCGACAAGCAAAAAGAAAAAGCCCTGAAATCAATCAATTTTATCCTCACCAGGCTTAATCCTAATGACGCAGAAGCCAAGCAGGTTTTGGAGGAAATTAAATGATCGTTCACGTACCTGATCCTGTTTTAACTCTACCTTCTAAAACTATCGGGCAAATCGATAAGAAAATCCTGGATGTCGTAAGTCAAATGAAACGCACGCTTATCGAAAAAGACAATCCCAAAGGAGTCGGGTTGGCAGCTGTGCAAATTGGTATACCTTTAAAAATTTTCATCGCCAAACCTGAAGAAAATTCCGAAATGGATGTTTTCATCAATCCGGAAATTATTGAATATTCCAAAAATCTGGCTGAAATTGAAAGACCCGCCTCTGCCGCGCCGCCGGCAAAGCCTTTGGCGACGCACGGCAAGGCTTCGGCAAGTAAGGAGAAAAAACTGGAGGGCTGTCTGTCCATTCCCAATGTCTGGGGCTATCTCAAAAGACCAAAAACAGTCAAACTTAAATATTTGGATATTAACGGACAGACACAAACAAAAGTCTTTTCCGGTTTTATGGCCACCATTGTCCAGCACGAAACAGACCATCTCAACGGGATTCTGTTTACCCAAAGGGTACTCGAGCAAAAACAAAAGCTCTATAGGATAGAAGACGATGAAAAAGGCGAGGAAAAATTGATTGAACTGGAAATATGAAGGCTGTCTTTTTCGGTTCCTCCGCCTATTGCCTGCCGATCATTAAATCCGTTTCAACTCATTTTCTGCTCGAAGCAATTATTGCCAAAAAGGGTTCTGTGGCGGCCGGTTTTGCTGCCGGTAAGATAAGACTCTTTGAGCCTTTAAATAAGGCGGAATTGCTCTCTTTAAAAGGGGAAATTCATAAAATCGGAGTGGATTTGGCTTTGGCGGCCGATTACGGACTGATCATACCTGCCGAAATTTTTTCCCTGCCCCGCTACGGCACTATCAACATCCACTTCTCCAAATTGCCGGAATTCCGGGGAGCATCCCCCGTTCAATACACTCTCCTGTCGGGAGCCGGGCAAGCCTGGTTTACCTATCAGACAATGGCCGGCAAAATGGATACAGGAAATATCATCCATCAGCAAAAAATAAGCCTTCAGGGCCGCGAAAAAACCGCTGAATTATATTCAACCCTTTTTGAGAAAGCCGCAGAAATATTGCCGGAAATTATCAACGGCTTTATTTCCGGTGAAATAAAACCAATAAAACAGGATGAGACAAAAACCACCTATACTAAAATTCTGCAAAGAAACGACGGCTTTGTACCCTGGTCCATGTTTTTAGAGGCGCTTTCCGGCAAAAAAGCACATCAATATTCGCTTTCGGCAGATTCAGCTATCAGATTTGCCCTTACCCATGCATCGAGCCTGGCGCAAGCTTTGGAAAGATCGGTCCGGGCGCTCTACCCCTGGCCGGGTGTCTGGACGGAAATAGCGCTTTCAACCGGGAAAAAAAGGCTGAAAATCATAGAAGGAGAACTGACAGATTGGCGATTTAATCCTAAAACAGTTCAGCTGGAAGGAAAAAAACCGGTTGCCTGGAGACAATTTCTGGCCGGTTATGGGGAAAGCTTGCCTTCAACCTCATCCATAGCCTTGAAAAGCTCTTTAAAGTAAAGAGTGGTAATTTCCGGAGCCTGCTCTTTGATTCTTCCGGAGAGTTCCTTCAGCGAAAATACCGGGGACAAAAGCAGGTTCCTCAAATTTTTCATGCCCTCTGCTTCCAAAAATCCTTCGAATTTCTTTAAAATCCTGATCTTAACGGTATTGACAACCCATGACTCGATATCCCTTTGGGCGACAGGGCTTAAATGTGACAACTGCTGCTGCAGTTTTTCGCCTACAATAAGATTGTCATTATTATCCATATATGGCAAATCAATTGAAACCGAATTAGTGGGGTAAAATACCATAAATGGACAAATTTTGCAACTATAGGTTATCCGAAGGTAAAAGCAAAAAGTGAGGCGCCCTCATCAAGAAACTCAAGTTTTAAAAGATGCTCGCCTTTTGCCGGCAGGTTAATTATTTCATATAGTTTCGGTTCGCTAATCTGAATCTCCTCTTTTTGACTTTTTCCGTCAAGATAAACTTTAATTCTATTTGCTTTTCCCGTTTCGGGATGAATGACCAGAAAGACTTTTGAAGCGTAAAATTTCAGCCATAGAGAAGAACCGGCGCCTGCTTTTGAATATTCCTGAGCGACTTCCCACTTTCCTTCGTAAGTGAAATTATGCAGGGGCAAATTTTCCTCCCTTTTATAAACCCGGCTGCCGTAGGTAAGCTGTTTATCCGCCCGGAAACGCTCTGCCCGCCCACTGCCTAAATATGTCTCGGGAGTCTGACTGCCTCTGGGGGTAGCATCCGTAAGAGCAGTTTCGATTTCATTCGGATCAGCCCCTGTTTCTTTAATAAGTTGTCTGATTGCCTTTTCCGTTTCCTCATATTTACCCTCCCCGAAATGGAAATAGCGCAAATTTCCATCCTTATCAATCAAATATTTAGCCGGCCAATAGCGGTTGTTGTAGGCTCTCCAGGTGCTGTAATTATTGTCCTGGGCGACCGGATATTCAATGCCGTATTGTTTGATGGCCATCTGTACGTTTTCCGTCTTTTTTTCAAATTCAAATTCCGGGGTATGCACACCCACCACCAGTAGATTTTTATCGCGGTATTTTTCATGCCAGGAGGTGACATGCGGCAGGGTTCTGATGCAGTTGATGCAGGTATAGGTCCAGAAGTCAATTAAAACCACCTTGCCCCGTAAATCTTCCATTGTCAGAGCGCGATCCGTATTCAACCATTTGATAATGCCCGTAAAATCAGCTGCCGGTCCGTAATTGGGCAGGAATGGTTCATTGCTTCCGTCAGACGGCATGTCCACCGGCCGGAATACCTTGCCCTTCATATCAACCGCTTTTGAATTCCCCGTCAACCTGTCAAGTTCCTCCGAAACAGACCGGTTGCCCTCAAGGTCATATATAAACTTGGTATATGAGGGAAATGATTCCAGCAATTTAACCTGGAGCACCTTGTCATAATTTGTATATACAACGATTGCCGTCAGGATAATGACCCCGCCGAAAACTTGCTGGATGCGGCCGGTATATTTACTGAGGAATCTGCTTTTGCTGATAAAGATACCGCTCCCGTAAGAAAAGAAAAAAAGCGGTATGGATAAACCGGTAACGTAGACCAGTGTTACCAGTATGATGCCGAAATTCACATTTCTGGTGGTTGCCAGAGCGGCAATCGAAGCCAATATCGGTCCGGCACAGGGTGACCAGACAATCCCCAGAGAAGCCCCGGTGACAAGCCCTGAAAGAAAACTGTTGCCCTCAATCCGCCATTTTCCTCCGCTTGAACTGATTTTTGAAAGAGCAGCTTCGAGTCCGGCTGAAAATTTCGGCACTATAAGCGATAGTCCCAGTATGGTCAAAATAACAACCGCAAAAAGCCTCAGGCTGTCAGGATCAAAACCAAGCAGGCTGACCAGATAAGAAATCATGAGTGTCAAGACGGCAAAACTGGCGGATATGCCTATGGTTATGCCCAAGGATTTAGCTTTACCGCCTTTAGATGAGGCCAGGACAATCGGAAGCAATGGCCAGATACAGGGCGCTAAAATTGTAACCAGTCCTGAAATGAAGGCGAAGAGAAGCAGCAGGATCATGAATGCCCTTTAACTTCAGCGGGAACGTTTGATTTCGAAAAGATTTTCGACTTTCAATTTAAAGTGTTTGGCCAGCTTCATGGCCAGAAATACTGAAGGGGTATAATTCCCTTTTTCGATAGCGATAATTGTTTGGCGGGAAACGCCGACTGATTTAGCCAGGTTCTCCTGGGTCAGCCGTTTATCTGTCCGGAATTTATATACAAAATTAATAACTTTTGCCATATTCAAGAGCATAACATATCGATAAGTATCTATCTATATATGTGGTATAGGAATATTACTACAATTTAAACAAGGCGTCAAGACAGTTATACAGGATCTCACTTTTCTCTGGCAATATATTTTTTCTAAAAAATAAGGGATGGACATTGGGTCAATTTTGGCTATGCTAACCGAAAATTCGGTATAACAGAATCTTCCAGTACAATGAATTGACATATTAAATAAATATTGATATCATGCTCCATTAATTAAATAATAAAATTATTTATGGAGCTAATTAAACAATTACAGAGTGAGAAAATTCTACCTGTAAACAATAAAGAAGGTATGGTTTCCGGAAAACCGGGAGGAAGTAAAACGCCGGATATAAGAGCAACTGCACCCTTAACCAGCCTATATGAACAGGTAATGGAAGCCCATGGTCTACCCATTCCTGATTCAAAATCATTGATAAACGGAAAATCAGGTGGGTCAACAGAACTCAAAGACAAGAAATATCCCTCATCGGTTCTTACCTCTATAGGAATATTATTCATTTCCGACCGGAAGGAACCAAAATCAAATCCGGAAACTCAAACAGCTTCGATAGACAGCACGTCTGATATATCAAGCAAATCTGCTATGACATATACCCTTACTAATCATACATATACCGCCCAAAGACTTGACGATTCTTATTCAGATGATACCCAAGCTGACTCATAGTTCTTATCCCTCATATTAACATTTGTGAACAACAAGTCCACAATAATACTCACAAACAGCACAGATACCCACGCGCATATTCTTGTTCCGGAAATAGAAAGACTTAATGGAAAAGTGTATAGACTCGACACAGACAGACTGAATACACATTTTCAAATAACTTTTTATCCGGAAAAAGGCACTTTTTGGTTGCAAACACCAGTGGGAAACGTCGAATCGGAAAATATTTCGTCTATCTGGATCAGAAGACCTTATGATTTTTCTTTTGACGTCACCAATCCTAAATCAAAATTTATTAAACAAGAGTTAATGGCCGTGATCAGGGCATTTTCTCTGTATTTACCGGAAGAAACATTGATTATAGACAACCCTGATGCAGTAAAGCTCGCATCAAACAAACTCCCCCAGCTGAAAATCGCCACTAAATTTCATTTGGCAATTCCTGATACGATTACTACCAATAACCCGAAAATGGCGAAACAGTTCATAAATAAATATAAAAAAAATGTTATCGTCAAACCTATGAGTATCGGTACAGCCGAGTATGGAAATAAAGCTTTTTCAGTTTTTACCAGTAAGATCGATAAGTCAATTGATCTTTCTTTAGTAAGAAATTGCCCAACGCTATTTCAGGAAAATATCAGGAAAAAAAGTGAGTTAAGGATAACTATCATCGGCAACAGAATATTCGCTGTCGAATTTGATACGCAAAAATTGGCTGAAGCAAAAATAGACTGGAGACAGGCCGGTGATAAAATCGCGACAATTCCTCATAAAGCTGTTACGCTACCTGATAAACTCAAGAATAATCTTCTGGCTTTAAAAAATTATTATGGCCTTAATTTTGCAGCTATTGACATGGCCAAAACACCGGAAAACGAATATGTTTTTTTTGAATTAAATCCGGCTGGACAATTTCTGTGGTTGGAAGATGTGACGGGAGTGCCATTGGCTGAAGAAATGGGCAAATTCTTATTAGGAAAATCATGAGTCAAGATGAAAAAAATAATAGGCAATTTTCCACCAGGATGACTTATTTTTATTGAAATTTCACCCTTGTCTGGTAAAATACCCCCTGACTGATGGCAACAGAAGGTCCACCACTATCAACAGCTACAGCCGAATGGAAAGCACCGGTGGCATCCGTTTTCATTCCCGGAACTTATAAAATCCCTGATTCAAAACTCAGCCAGGCTGAAATAGAAAAGCAGGAAATCATCATGGCTATCGAAAATTTACCCTTGGGCTGGCTCGGCTATGAACAGGGTTATGTAAGCGAACGATCGAAAGTAGCTGCCCATGAAAAGAAGCATATAGATGCTTTGGGCACATCAAATGTCATCTGGTGGTCAACCCTACCGAAAGGAGATTCTTTGGGTAGAACCATCCCCCGCCAGGGAGTCCCCGAAGGAGAATTCATCATCGCCGCTGCTGCCGGCAGTCTCGATACGGTATTTGGAAAGGCCCAAGGATATCAGGGGGATTTCAGCCAGATCATTTTTGCCGATTGGAAGTCAGGCAGAAGCGGCGGCGTCTCAATCCCCTTGGCCAGAATGGAAGCGCAAAACAGAGTCAGTAAA
>MFJU01000006.1 GCA_001779315.1 Candidatus Gottesmanbacteria bacterium RIFCSPLOWO2_01_FULL_42_22
GTCATAAAAGTAGAGCTTTCTGTTTTCAGAGACAGCTTTTCTGATATTGGTTTTAAAAGAAGACAATGGAATTAGGATATAGTTCTTGATAAAAATCTCAATATAATTGGCAACTGTGCCGCCGTTTGAACCAAGACTCGCGGCTATTTCGCGAATGGAAACTTCACTTCCTAACTGAAGGGCGATTTTAGTTAATATATCCTCAGCCAACTTTTTATTCTTAAGTCCGTAGATGTCAACGATGTCTTTCAGGATATAGGTTTGGACGATATTTTCCAGTAGCCGGGTTTTCGCCTCATCGGTCAACCCACGTGTTGCATAAACCTCAGGGTACGAGCCAAAAACCTGCAGCTCCTCCTGGAGTTTTTTTTCAAAGATTTCTTCTTCATAAGATGGTAGGTTGCTATTGGTCTTAATTTCCTTAAGGGACAAGGGTAAACAATAGTGCTCGGTAAACCTGCCGGCCTGGGTGTCGAACTCTTTAACTTTCTGCCTCAGCTCAGAGGAACCGGTAGCAATCACTTTGACCTTATATTCATCATGAAGGAGTTTAAGGACAACTGTAGCCTGAGGATAATTTTGTATTTCGTCTATTAAGATAATTTTATTATCGCGAATCAACTTATCAAGCGCATCCCGTTTGGGAGTGAAAAAACTTTGATCGGAGGAAAAATCAAAGTTGAAGACTCTTACGCCCAATTCTTTGGCAAGTTTCTGCAAAATGGTAGTTTTCCCGGAGCGTCTTGGTCCCCAGATATAGAAGGTTTTATAATCCTTCCCTTTTATATATTTTTCTATTTTTTCCTCAATCAACCGTTTGAACATAGTCTATACTTTACATTTTATTACTATTTTGCAAATTGTCAATATGCAGTTTATTACAATTTCAACAACTTCTTATGTAAAGTCGGATTTGCTGCCAATATACTCTCCGAAAACACGTTCCATTTCCCCCCGTCTATCTCCGTCACCTTAACCCCTGCTTTTTGGGCAATCAGTCCGGCTGCGGCCACATCCCAGGGGTATAATCTCACGTGATGGTAAATATCCACTCCCCCCCGGGCTAGTAAAGTTAAGTCAGTTGCTGCGCTGCCTAAAATTTTTATCTGTCTTACTTTTGTATAAATTTTTCTTAAAAACTGTGTCGTGTCTTCTCTGGTTTCCATCACATGTGACCAGTCAGTACAGACAATTGCTTTATTTAGCTCTTTCACATCAGACACATGGATGCTTCTTCCATTCCAAAAAGCTTTCTTATCCCGATATGTTGCCCAAAACAATCTGCTCGAAATGGGTGAAAAAATAACTCCGAGAAGTGGTTCTTTCCTCTCCACTAAAGCAACACTGATGGAAAAATTGTCATCGCCCCTGGCAAAATTTGAGGTTCCGTCTAAAGGATCAATGATAAAAAGCAGTTCATTTTGACGGTAATCATTAAAATCCCCTTCAAAAGTTTCTTCTGTCAATAGCGGGATGGTTGGAAATTCTTTCTTAAGCATCCTCTGTAAAAAATCATCAACCGCTAAATCCGCAGCCGTAACGAAATCGTGTATGCCTTTCTTTTTACTCGGCAGTTCTTCTGCGTGAAGATAACGTCTGACTATTTGGCCGGCGCTGGGCAGCAGATCCAGCAGGTAATTACGCGCTGTTTTAACCAGTTTTTCTTTATCTACCATTTATATCATTATAACAAATTGTGAGCTGTCCTTTAGATTGCAGAGTTATGGGATTGAGGCAATTCCGGCAGCAGCAGTAAACGCAACTCTTCCAACTGGAGTTTGTCGTGTTGGGAACTGTCATAAGTGAATTCGGCCTGGGGATATTCTTCGAAGATTTCTTCTTTGACCTTCAGATGGTGATCATAACCGACAATTGAATCTGAGGTTTTGTTTTTGACTCTTTCATCCATCCTCTGTTTACATATAGCTTCATCACAAATGACTTTAATCAGGACGAATTTATGACCGGTTTTTCGGGCTGTTTCTTTGGCCATCTCAATATACATTTTTTTCTGGAAAGTGGCATCCATAATGACCGTTTTACCGCAGGATAAAACCAGCTCAGCACAATAAAGGATGGTTCTATATGACAAAATAATTTCCTGATCGGTAAAAGGCATCAGGGATACATTGGCACAGGTATAACTATCGCAACCGAAAATATGCCTACGGATATAATTCGAGCCCAAAACCATCCCATCCGTCATCTCCTGAATTTTCCCGGCTAATGTTGACTTTCCGACACCGGGAAGTCCGTGAAGAACTATCAGCATAAGTATTAAAGAATGAATTTATCGGCTTGAGGTTAAAATGTCAATAAACAAGTTTGGGTTCTGTGCCCCAGAGACTGACAGCTGAAGCCAGGGCTGAATCGGGATTTTTGGTAACAAATTCTTTAACGGTAAGGCCTTGGACAATAACAGCGCGACGGGCTTCAAGAGCTGCTTCTACACCCCTCTCGACACCCTGAGGATGGCCTAAAACGCCTCCTCCCATTTGGATATAGCAATCACGGCCAAACTTGGCAAGTACGGTATCCATGACTCCCGGATGGAGGCCTCCCGAAGCTACCGGCCAGACTCTTTTAGTCCCAAACCACTTCTGGCCCAAACTTAAGAATTTGGGGTTAGGCATGACCTCGTCCTGAGTCAATACCCGCATAATTTCCTCACTTTCCCCGTAGTCTTCCATTTTGGCTTTAGGGGAGCCTGTATGGAGCGAATCAACTCCTAAAAGCCGAAAAATTTTGGCCAGGGTCAGCATGGAAACGGAAAAACCGTTTAAAGCGCCGTGTCCTTCTATCCCCTCTCCCGACTCACGGGTAATAAAAGCATGCATGGCCCGGTGGGCATGGATTACCAATTCCGGATTTTTCAGCCTCATGGTATGCACGGCGGCAAATCCGGTAGCGATGACGTCAATCATCATACACCGCCCGCCGGTTTCTTTAATAAGATCAGCCCTTTTTAGCATCACGTCCAGATTAGAATGGGAAAGATTGCAAAGATATAATTTTTTCTTGCCCGTTTTTTGCTCAATTTCAAGCTGGACTTGGTGGACGAGTCGCGCCCTGTCGTCAAATTTATTGAAAAACAGACTGGTCAGATTTTCATCGTCTTTGACAAAGTCATAACTGCCGTCTCCGGCTGTCCATAATCTGCGGGCTAAAACTGCCTGTTCCTCTGCTGTGCGGCCTACCTTCGGCTTGGGCACGGTACCTAAAATAGGCAATTTCCGCTGGTTATCATCATGCTCTAAAAGATCCCTGACACCTTCGATACCGTATCTTGGGCCCGGGAAAGCTTTGACCATTTTCTCCGGAAACCGGACATCAAACATCCTCAAGCCCTTGACCATCTTCATGCCGCCGATATTGCCGGCAGGCCCCGCCAGGAAACCCGACATGTTATCAGCTTCAAAAAGATCGGTTTTATAGGCAACCTTGAACATGAAATTGGCTTCATCAACATCAAAAACAATGGCTTTCATGTCATCCGCCATCTTTATGCCTGACTGGGGACCTTCATCCACTTTGGTCCAGGTCCCGGTTGAGGATTCGGCGGCTACCGACGCGGCTGCATCGGCAAACTTTTTTTTGTCGACAAAATCCGCCAGTTCTATTTTGAATTGGATGACGAGGTAGTCCTGATCAGGGTTTTCAGGCTGCCAGCCGGGAGGAGCAATATAATTCAGTTGGACGGCCATAAAATTATTATACATTATTTCTGGATAGTATAAAGGGCAATCTATGTTTAAAGGAATTTTCCGACAGCCTGGCCAGCACTCTTTCGACTGTCTTTTGCTTAAAACCGGATTTCAGAATCTCTTTTTTCGTCTTTTTCAAATCAACATAAAGATAAAGGATGCAATCGGCTTCACTATAGCTGAAACCGAGTTCTCCTTCATCTGTCTGGCCTTCCCAGAGTCCGGCAGTCGGTTTTTGCTCAATAATCGTCTTGGGAATATCTAAATATTCAGCCAACTGCCTCACCTCTGTTTTATATAGATGCTGCAGAGGCTCGATATCCGAAGCGTCATCACCGAATCGGGTAAAATAGCCTAACAAAAATTCGGTCCGGTTTTCCGTGCCCAAAACCAATGCCCGGTATTTCTTGGAAAGATCGTAAAGATAAACCATGCGAATGCGCACCATGATGTTGCCTTTTCTTAATTTATCCATACCGCCCTCAGAATTGGCTATTGATTCCACGGTATTATTAATGTCAATTTTAATAACATTTTCCTCTTTTATGCCTGTCTTTTGCACCACGCTTTCAGCATTTTTGAAACTTTCGGAATATAAATCAGCAAAAGGCAAAAGCACGGGGTGAATAAAATCCGCTCCGTATGCTTTAACTGCCAAGAAGAGCGAAACGGCTGAATCGACACCGCCCGACACCCCGATTACCAGATATTTGAATCCGGTTTTCTCCCTGGTTTTCTGAAGAAAAAGGATTATCTGGCCTTCGATTTTAGCCGGATCAATTGTTAAATTAACCATACTATCGGTAGAGGTTATGCTTACGGATATAATTTTCCACTTCCGGAAAGACTAGGCCGCTTACGGTTAATCCTTTATTAATCCTGCTTCTAATGATGGTTGATGAAACATTGGACAACATGAGGTTTCCCTCTACCCGTTGAAAACCCTGCGGCAGATTTTTGATCGGATAGTCTTTCCTGGGCATAACCAGAAAGGTAATCATCCGTGAAAGCTTATGAAAATCCCTCCAGCGGGTAAACTCATAGGTTATATCCGAACCGACAATCCAGAAATAGCGGTTGGAGATATCCTTTATTAAATCTGAAACGACCGAAACCGTATAGGTCACTGTTTCTTTTGCCAGGGCAATTGATGAAAGTTTGATTCTGCCTGTCTCCAGATAATGCAGCATTTCCACCCTCTGGTAAGGTGCCGCCACTATGGGCATGAAAGCGTTCTGGAAATCGGGCATATACCAAACCTGGTCGATGTCTTTGACATTTTCCAGGATTTGCTGGGCAGTCCAAAAGTGCCAGATGTGGGGCGGGTCGAAACGGCCTCCGAGTACGGCTATATTCATATCTGATTCACCTGCGAGGACTCATGGCTTCCGCTTCGCTCCAGCCTGCCACCTCCCAGGTGTTTAACTTTTATTCCTGGATTGGATATAAGTTTCAAATCAATCAACAGGCGGTTGAACCAGTCTCCGAGGGTGACTATCAAAGGAAATGACAAAGCGGCTTCGCTGGTAAGCCAAGCCTGGAAACTGCCGCAGGAAGCGCAATTACGGGACAGGGAAAAAATAATGAAATCAAGAAAAACGGTCAGGGGCAATACGAATAAAAATAACATTATTTTTTTAAGTTTGGACATAAAGCAAGTTTAATTATTCATTTTTAATTATACAAGTCTGTACGAAATAGGACTCACCCGAAATTTTTCGTGCTCGGATCCCTTCCCCTTCGGGGCGGGGTCCGCCTGCGCGCGAAAAATTTGGGTTCATCCTATTAGTGCAAAAGCGCTGAATATTACAAACAGGAGCTGTCCCTGCTGAAGGGTAAGAGGATAGTGGTCAAAAAACCCCAAAAGTAAAATCAGTGTAAATGGCAGAATTCTTTCATTTGGCTTTTTACGGTAAGCGTAAGCCAGATGGAAAAGCAGATATAAAAAGCCTGTCAATCCGAGGATGCCCAATTCTCCGGCCACAAATAAATAGATATTGTGAACCGGCTGCAGCAAATGTAAACCGTTTTTGACTGCTGTGCTTCCGTATTGGTAAATCAGGGAATTATTTAAACCTGTCCCGAAGGCGGGATGTTTTTGAAAATGGGACCAGAATGATTCCGCAAGCTCCCTTCTTTCTGTCAGGCTTTTTGAGGCAAAGGGCATAAACGGGATAAGGATGGAAAGCAGTAAAATCAGGAAAAAAATAATTGCTGGCTGTTTAAGCGGTTTTATAAAAATAAATAGCAAACCGCTTAAAAAAACCAGCCAGGCCCCCAGGGAAAAAGTTAAGAATAATGCCGGCAAACCCGCTAAAATGCTTAAAAATAGAAAAGTCCGGAATTTATTAAAAACAGAAGACTTTATCAGTAAATAAATCATCAGGGATAAAATAACAGCCAAAAAACCGCCAAGAACATTCGGGTGGGGGAAAGTGGCATAAGGCCGCAATAAAAGCCTGCCGGAAACTGATACGGCAGCAATGCCGAAAGTTGAGGCATAAAATGTCCGTTCCCCCAGATACCACATTATCCCCCCGGCCGACCGCTGGATAATAAATTGAGCGATCGCTAAAAAGGAGGAATAAATGACCGGAATGCTAAAAAAAAGGACTGTTTTATTAAATGAGGGCTTAAGAGTGATGATCGACCAAAAAAGCAGTATAAATTCGCTAATTTTAAAAAGAGAATAAAAAGCCGCCGGTTTATTGACGGAGACAAAAAGCGCTGAATGTAATAAATAGAGAAAGGCAAGAAAAATTAGGAAAAGATTTTTCCATCCGAGCCTGGAGAGAAATCTTAAGGGCTTAGCCAGGATGATAAGGGTCCAAATTAAAAGATCGGTTAAATATAAGGTCGGAGTTAAATAATCGCTCCCGATGCCGGCAATCTGAGTAAAAGAGGCGGGAAAATGAAAAGCCAACTGGACAGGCAGAAGAATAATTAAAAAATAATAAAAAAGGAGGGCGGGGTAATTTCGGTTCCGTGAGGGAACGGCCATGATAAACCTGAATTTCAGCGGGGTTTGACAGTTACCCGCCTGTCTCTTCCTTCACCATGAGATTGTGATGTTAATGTTTTATGCTCCGTCAGCATCATATGAACAATTCTTCGCTCTAGAGGAGAAAGATACGGCATTTCGACCGGTTGTCCTGTCCTTTCCACCTCCAGGATGATGCGGTTGACCATTTCTTTGATTGATTCTTCCCTCATCTTGCGGTATTCCCCCACATCCATAATTACCCTGATCCATTTCCCCAGTTTTTTATATAAAATAACACCCAGAAGAAGCTGGAGACTGTTGATGGTTTCGCCGTGGTAGCCGATCAAAAGACCGGTTTCGGGAGATTCTATGTTTATCTGATAATGGATTTCTTCATCCGTGGTAACCTCCTCGACAGAAACCGTGCTTTCCACTTTCAGTTTTTTTAAAAGATCATCAACTGTTTCTTTGACTGTTTCAGTCTGGCTAACGCTTTTTTTCTTCATTTAATTTTTTCCGCTTTTTGTATTTGGTACTGCTGGATTATACCAAAAACAGTGAAGGTGTTCCAATAAAGAGACAGTCCCAACGGGAAGGAATAGGCAAAGAAACCGATCATTATAGGCATCATCAGCATCATTTGTTTTTGCATGGTTGAAGCCATATCATCCTTGCCTTGCGAAGCTTTGGCCGAAGAGGAATCGTCATTCTTATTACTGATCTGAGGGGGATGTGCTGCAGTCGGGGTCATCAATTTTGTCTGCCAATACTGCAATAAACCGGTGATTAGCGGAATCGTCAGTAGCCAAAAACCTTTTGATTGCCAGTCGGATGGTTTAACAGCTAAATTGGATCCGAAAAAGGCCAGATCGAGAGAGGAAATTTTAAGGAAAGGAAAATAGGCTACTTTATTTATTTCTGAAACTACTTTGGCCCGGTCGGCATTCAGAAGCTGGAAGAAAAGATTATAAAGGGCAATCAAGATCGGCATCTGGACAAGCAAAGGCAGGCAGCCGCCGGCCGGATTAATGCCGGCTTGCTGGTAGAGCTTCAGCTGTTCCTGCTGAAGGCGCACCTTATCACCTTTGAATTCCCGGTTTATCCTGTCAATTTCCGGTTTTAATTTGGACAGTTTCCGGGCGCTCTTAAGTTGGCTGGCGGTCAAAGGATGCAGTATCAATCTGATAATGACGGTTAGGAGAATCAGGGCAAATCCTAACGGATAAGGAATATGCAAAAAATTCAGGGAATTATAAACCCCTAAAAGTATGTTTAGGATGGGAATAATTAACAGCGAATGGAAAAAATTATCCGGATTAAACATTGTTAATTTTATTTTACGGGATCAAAGCCGCCTTTGGAAAAAGGATGGCAGCGGATAATCCGACTTACCCCTAAAAATAATCCTTTGATTGTACCATATCTCTCAATCGCCTGATAAGTGTAGGTTGAGCACGCCGGTTGGAAACGGCAGCTTCGTTCCATAAAAGGTATATATTTTTTTAATTTCTGATAGCTTCTTATAAAGTTAAGGATTGTTTTCTGCAGGTATTTCATTCTTTAATATTTTAACTAATTCCGCTTCTGCCGCCCGTTGGTTTTCCTCTGTCAGAATTTTTTTCGGTTTTATCATGATAAAACCGCTAAGTTTAGCTTCAGCGCTAAAATCCAAAATTATCCTTTCAATTTTCCTTTTAGTTAAGTTTCTCCTTGTCGATCTTTTATCTAAAATTTTAGGAACGGTGATAAAAAACCGTGCTTCTTCAATTTTTTTCTTTTTAATAAAAACCGTAAACAGGCTTGAAGATGTTTTTCTGTAGAAATCCCGGTGATTTCTGAAATCGTTAAAAGTTATGCGGAGTTTCCGGGGCAACATTTAATTACACAGTCAGTTTTTTCCGTCCTTTAAGAGTCCTCTTCTTTAGGACGTTACGGCCGCCTTGGGTTTTTTGCCTGGCTCTGTAACCGTGCCGCTTAACTCTCCGGCTTTTTTTTGGTTGGTAAGTTCTTTTTGGCATTTGGCAAATGATACCACAATTTATAGAAAATATCACTTCATCCGTGTTGACAGTTGTGGATAACTTTTCTACGATGTGGAAATCTTATGGACTCTTCAAATCTTTGGCAAACTGTTCTGGCCGACCTCCAACTCCAAGTCAGTAAAGTTGTCTTTCAAACCCTGATCTCCCAAACCTCTTTGGAAGTCTTAAATGAAACAGAAGCCGTCATCAATTGCCATAATCCTATGCTGATCAATTTAATTGAAAAACGCTACCAGACCCTGATTAAAGAAACATTAAAACATTACACTCAAAAAGACCTGAATCTGACATTCAGAGCTTTACGGAAAAAAAGCAACGGTGATCATATCGACGGTCCTTTATTCCGCGCAAAAACAGCTGTTTACGAAATACCTGTTAATATAGAGAGATTAAACAAAGATTATACTTTTGCTAACTTTGCCGTTTCCTCGACCAACCAAATGGCTTATGCTGCCGCTACAGCTGTCTCTAAAACACCCGGTTTGTCCTATAATCCCCTTTTCCTCTACGGCAGCACCGGGGTGGGGAAAACCCATTTAATGCAGGCGATTGGCCATTCAGTCCAGGAAAATAATCCCAGGTTGAAAATGATTTTCTCGACCGGGGAGGAATTCACCAATGAAATCATAGAGGCAATTTCCAATAAAACCACCACCTCTTTTAAAAAAAAATACCGCCGGGTGGATCTTTTGATGATTGATGATGTCCAATTTATAGCCGGTAAATATTCTATCCAGGAAGAATTTTTCCATACTTTCAACGCTGTCTATCAGGCTAAAAAACAAATAGTCATTACCAGCGACCGGCCGCCTGAGGAGATTGACAAGCTGGAAGCGAGACTCAGATCCCGTTTTGAAGGGGGCTTAACTATCGATATCGGCGCGCCTGATTTTGAACTGAGAACCGCCATCCTCCTTATTAAAGCTAAACAGCGCAGGGTTGACTTGCCGATTGAAGCAGCCAAACTCTTGTCTGCTAATATTGAAAACCCCAGGAAATTAGAAGGTATCCTTATAAGAGTTATCAGTGAATCCCAAATTAAGGATATTCCGCTTGATAGTGAACTGGTCAAGTCTGTCCTGGGAAAAACTCTTAAAATACCGCCAAAAGAAAAAATCTTTGAGCCTGAGGAAGTTGTCAGGGCTGTCTCTTCCTTTTATAATTTAAAAGTCTCCGAGTTAAAAGGGGGTAAGAGAGACAAAATCTTCAGTCTCCCTAGGCAAATTCTTTACTATATATTAAGAACAGAAGTCGGCACGGGTTTAGCTGAAATCGGAGAACTCCTCGGGGGGAGGGATCACACGACTGTTCTTTATGGGGTAAGAAAAATCAGTGATCTTATCGGCAGTGATGAAAAAATCCGTGTTGATATCGTGGGGATAAAAAACCAGCTTTCTGGATAAAGATTTAGTTAACAACTTATCCACTAAAAAACAAAATTTATCAACATAAGAATACACATTAATAAAAGGCTGTTATACACAGGAAAAATTAACTATTTGGAGCTTGTTGACTGTTAGGGCTAAATTAACTACACTTATCAACACTTTCTAATACTACTAATACTATAAAAGATATAAGGACTTAATAAAAAGAGCATGAAAATATTAATTTTAAAAGAGAATCTTGTAAGAGCTTTATCGATTGTAGGAAAAGGGATTTCCCTAAGACCTCAATTACCTATTCTGTCTCACATTTTACTCAAGGCTGCCAAAAACCGTCTGGAGTTTTTATCTACTAATTTGGAATTGGGAATTATATACCAAACTTCAGCCAAAATCGAAAAAGAAGGAGAAGTAGCAGTACCGGGAAAACTCCTGACGGAATTTATTAATTCATTAGCAGCGGACAAATTGGAAATTACGGCAACTGATAAAAGCCTGGAAATAAAAACAGAGACAAGCCGCGCCTCCTTTGCTATCGGTAACCCGGCTGACTTCCCCATTTTTCCCCAAACTGTTGCTTTTGACCGGAAGTTGCCCTTTTCAAAAATCAAAGATTCAATTATCCGTATGGCTTTTGCCGCATCTACCGACGAAGGCCGCCCCGTACTGACAGGGGTCAGGACCAGAATCACAGATGGAAAACTGTCGATGTCGGCAACCGACGGCTACCGTTTATCCAAAGAAGAAGTCGTTGTCATGGGAAAAAACGAGACCCTGGAAGTTATCATTCCCGCCCAATCACTTTTGGAAGTCGTCAGAATTGCCCAGGAACTTAAAACAGAAGAACTGGGTATTTCCATTATTGAAAATAAAAACCAGGTAGTCTTTTCCCTACCCGATACCAAAATATACAGCCGGCTTATAGACGGCGAATTTCCCAATGTGGAAAAAATTATCCCCGACAGTTTTAAGACCAGAGTCATTCTGGACAAAGAGTTGTTTTTCCAAGCCGTCAAAACAACTTCTATTTTTGCCCGGGGAGCGGCCAATATCATCAAAATAAAAATCGAGAAAGAAGGGGTCAGGCTTTCAGCCAACACTCCTCAAGTCGGTGAAGAAACTGATTATATTGAAGCCAAAATTGAAGGGGAAGAAAGCGAAGTGGCTTTTAATTTCCGTTTTTTACTGGATCTTCTCAATAACTTTCCGGAAAAAGAACTGGTTTTTGAATCCTCGGGACCTCTCTCTCCGGGTGTTTTTAGACCGAAAACGGATGAAATTTCATTTCTTCACATCATTATGCCGGTCCGCGTCCAGGGGTAGATCAACTAAGCGGTAATTAATGTCCAGGCGTTCTTTTTCAAAGGCAACCCAGGAGGCAGAATTATTTATCAGATTTAAATTTTTTTCCTCAAAATTCTTCCAGGCAATATAGCGGCTGTTTCGGTAAAAAGCCATATCAGCCGGCACCGGTTCCACACCGACAAGCTGTGTACTGCCTGAATTTTTAATAAACATAAAAACAACTATTCCAGCGACTACATATACTGCAAATTTAGCAGCTGATAAAGTTAGTTTTAAAGCTGCTTCGTCCAGACCCAGAGCTTGAATGATAGCCAAAGCTCCATTCCCTAAAAAAGGGACGACAAAAGCTAATGCTTGTTCTGCCAGTTTAAGTCCTGCTTTAGTGATAGCTTTAGTCGCTAATTTCCTAACTGCAGCTTCCGCCATGGCTTTAATCCGGCTGATAATTTGATGCATTATTGCTGCAACTATCTGCTGCATGATATTTGCCGCCAGGTTTTGCATATCAGCCATGTTAGAAACAAACGAAGATAAGGTTTTCCTAATTTTCGGTTTGCCTTGGCCAGGCGGTGGACCCCCCGGAGGTCCTTTGTGCTGACTGGTTATCTTCTCGGGCACCTTTTCCGCTAAAGGTTGATCGAATTTTGGTTTGGCTCCTTCCAGGACATTTTCAAAATGGGCTCCTTCAGCAAGGCCCCCTGAAAGGGCTGATAAATCGAATTCAGGTTTTGCCGCTGGAGGTTTGGCGATTTCTTTTTCAGCTTCTTTTCTTTTTGCCGCTTGTCCTGCCTCTGACTGAATCAACTGTTCTTCCGTTATACCTTCTGCAAAACCGGCTGCCAGTTTCTCCTCGGGGATTTTTCCTTCATAAATATAATCCAGTCTCGACTTTAATTGTTCTTCGGTTAATCTGGTATTTTGCGGATCAAGGGTATCGTGTTTAAGAACGCCTTCTGCCTTTTCAAAAATGCCTGCTTCTGTTACCCTGGCGATTGCTTCTTCCCGGGCGGTTAAGAGGTCGTTTTTTAGTGCCCGTTCGGCTTTACCGTCAGCTTTTTTACCCTCTTTATTGCACTGGTCATGGTATATTTTTTTTGCCTGGCGGGAAAGTTCATCATCGATTGAGGCACGGGGATTTTTCTCCCGCCATTCGGAAAGCCCCTTTTTCAGCTGTTGGGAATTCTCGTCACTTAAAGTGAAACGGTCAATCGCTTTCTCTGTCTTGATTGATTCTTCCAGCCGTGCGGTATGCTGGTGGACGTGTTGGGCAATTTTAATCGCTGTACCCACACGATCGTATCTATCCCTGGTGACTTCCCCTTTAAATCTGAAAAAAGCAAATTTGGTAGAATCTTTCTTTTTATTTTTTAGTCGGCGGCCGATTAATGCATGACTGTCGATGACTCTTTGAAGTTCATGCGGATTCCGAAGATTCAACAATCGCTGATGGATGTTTTCGTCACTGATAGTTTTAAACGCTTTCTTGGTATCATCAGTATATTTATATCCTCCTGCGCCTCCGGCAATTGTTAGTTGTATAAGGGAAGCCCAGGTTGCGGAATCCCGCTGGTCGAGGTCAAATCCCTGTTTTTCTTCTTCCGCAGTTTCCGGAGTAGACTTACCGTGTCCGGCTGTGTTCATATGATTTTAATTATACACTTTGGATTTGAGGCATATTGGCAGGCAATGGTTTTTCCTGCTTCATTTCACCGGGTTTGGAGGTTGCCAGTTGGTATTCCTGGGCGGAGGCGATAAATTGGACGGCAGCATGTGAAGCACCGGCAAAAAACAGGCCTTCCCCCACCCCGGCTGATAAGAGAAAGTGCTTTTCCCCGCTTGACAGATAAAAAACTTCAGCCAGTTTATCAATAGCTGCCGTTGACTGTTTAAGAAGCACCTGCAAACTGGAATTGGTGATGATGGCTTTGCCGTGGTCGGTCGACAGGAAATCTTCCACATCTTGCGTGATGGTGGTCACCCCTAAATAATATTTTCTGGCCCTTTTGGCAATGCTGTAAAGAAAAGTGGCAGAATCAGGATGCTTCATCAGGTACCAGGCCTCATCAACCACCAGGATTCTTTTTTTGACCTCCCTTTTGATTTTCGTCCAGATAAAGTCAAGAATGGAGAAAATGGCCATCGGCCTCAATTCCGCTTCCAGTTCTTTGATATTAAAAACCGTCAAGGCATTTTTTAAATGCAGATTGGACTGTTGGTTGAAAATACCTGCCAAAGATCCCTTAACAAATTTTTCGAGGCGTTCTGCCAATCTGCGGGCGTTCTCTTCTTCCATGCCCAAAAGGACTTTATATAAATCTTCCATCAGGGGCGGTTCCCTTTTTTGGGTTTCTGGATCAGGTGTTATCCCCTTCTGTTTATAGGTGGATACCAATGCTTTGTCCAAAAGGGCATCCTCGGTAGGGTTTAATTCTCCCATGATCACTCTCATTAGGCCGTGAAGCGAAAGGATTTTTAAGCCCAATTCGTTTTCCCCCTCAGATACAATCCCCGAAAGATCAAAAGGATTGATCTTAACGGGTGAATTGAAGGAAAAATCCAATTGGTCTCCTCCCAATGTTTTGGTGATATCCGTGTATTCGCCTTCAGGATCAATGACAAAGACGTCGGTGCCGAACATTAAAGTACGCATGACTTCCAGTTTGACCAGAAAGGATTTGCCTGAACCGGATTTGCCGAAGATGACGCTGTTGCTGTTTTCCAGAGAGAAGCGGTTGAAAATTACCAAAGAACCGTCATGCTCGTTGATCCCGTAAAGGATGCCTTCATTAGCGGTAAGGGAGGCTGTTGTGAATGGAAAAGTGGTAGCCAGTGATGTTGTGTCCATGTTTCTGGTTATATCCAGCTTGTCGAGAGACATAGGTAAGGTCGATTTGAAACCGTCTTCCTGGGAAAGGGTGGCGTGCTTGGGGACAATCAGTAAAGAGCCCAGGGTTGACTCAACTTCCTTTGATGATCTGTTCAGCTCTTCTATAGTATCTGCCGGGATAGAAACATAGAGAGAAAACTGGTAAAATCTTTCAGCGCCTTTTGCCAGTTGGGATTGAAGGGCTAGAGCGTCATCGAGTGAGACCTGGACTGACGGATCAATAACTTTGCCTCTTTTCATATCGACCTGAATGGTGGCCTCCATTTCAGCGATTTTCCTTTTGAGGTCTTCTAATATCACTTTTGATTCAGCGGGGTAAATATACATGGAAATAAAAAGCGATTTGTCAAAAGACAATAATGGGTGAAGCCAGTTGGAAGCTACATATCTGGGATAACCGGCTACGAACAAGGTGCGGTAAAAAGTATTATTGACTCTGATGTTGTCAAAATCAACTTCGACGAGAGAAGGAGCGATAATATCGCGGATATTGACCAATCCTTTGGTCAATTTTTGTTTGGCCTCCAAGAGCTGATTGCTTTTAGCAGTATTGGCGGCCCGGTTATTGACAACCGCATGACTGATTACCGGCTGAACTGGCTGGCCTACTGTTTGCAGATTCGGTTTAACACCGGGTTGAACCGGCTGAAGTGGTTGGACTGCCGCCACCGGTTTAGGAAGGATTGAAACAGGCGCTTTTTTTTTAGAAAATAAGGACATATAAAATTAGATACCTTCAACTAAAGGCTTGCTATAACCGATTGCTTCCCCCAATTTTTCACCGATTAAAGTCGGATTATAAATATTATAAAAAAGCTCAACCAATTCCTGGGTCGGCAGCTGTCGGCCTTTAAGTCCGATCCTGCCTAATTGTCTTAAAATATGATCCCTTTTAGGATAAAGGGAGGTTTTGGCTCGGGAGAGGATATAATCCTTGGCAAAGGGGAGTTTTTTCTTTTTTCCGGATACAGAGAAAGCTTCTTTGATGCCTAATTCCAGGGGTGAAAAGGGCACAACCAGGTAGAATTTTTTTTCCAAAACCCTGTTTTCCTTAATAGTAGAAAGGATGAATTCACGGTAAGTACGAATTCTGTCCCTGATTACCGGATTCGGCTGCTTTGTTTCTTCCTGGACAATGTAGTCAATATAGGAGGAAATATCCATTCTTTTGGAAAGAATAACCACCTGCAGGGGAAAAGAGAGTGAATTTAAAAAAGAAGCATAAGCGTAAATAAGCGCATCCTGTTCATCTTCGGACAAAAGGCCGAAATTGACCGCTGTGGTTTCCAGAAGGACCGCCGCACCTGCCGTCCTTAAGATCAAAATATCATCAATAATATCCTCAATGTCCAGAAAATCCTGGGTGCTGGCTCTGATAGGCGCTGAATTTTGCATTAAAAAAAGACTTACCTATTATCCAATCAAGCGATAAACAAATCAACTGATCAGATTCCGGGATTACTAAAAAGTTCTTTATTTAATTGTTCGCGGATTTGCTCTTTTTCTCCTTTGGCGCTGATTTCAATCGGGAGAAAAATTTTTCCCTCGAGATTGATTTCTGCGATATCAAAAGTATATCTTTTTAAAGGATCTTCAGCTTCCACATAATATGTACCGTTTTGCAAGGGTGTGGCCGTCGAGAATTGTCCCAGGCGGTTGGTTTTTAAGGCGCGGTGAGGATTACCTTTGGTGTCTTTTATGGTCAGTATGATATTGGGCAACAATTTTTTACTGCTGTCTTTAATGATTCCCATAATAATATTGGGTGCTTGGGGCAATTTCGGGATACCGATTTCGTTTACAGCGCTTCTCGGGGTTACTGTTTTGATGGTTGGTTTGGCTGCCTCTTTTTCTTCTTTCGGTTTAATGATGGCCGCAGCAGATGTTTTAGCAAGCTCATCTTTCAGTTTTATTAATTCTTCTTCCAGTTTTTCTTTTTCCTCTCTCAAATTTATTATTTTATCTTCCTCTGCCGGTGGCCTACTTACAGGGAGGGAGACGGGTTTGACAGCGGGGATTGTTGTTTGAGCGGGAGGTGGAGAAGGAGTTTGTTGTAAGGACGCTACAGGAGGTTTAAGCGGTGCGACAGAAATAACAGGTTTTATTTGAGGTTGAAAGGTGGCTGTCAATTTAGGCGGCTGGACAATGGTTGATTGAGGCATCGAAGGTTGAAAATTAGCCGCTAAGGTAGCGGCAGTTGTGGCAAAAAGCTGCATAGTTTGATCGACATAGTGTTTTTCCCTGATATTTATTTGCTGATAGGGTTGGGCGGGCAGGGACTGAAGATAATTTTCCAGTTTTTTTTTAGCATCGACATGAGCTTCCTGGTGATTTTGCGGCAGGACTTTTGTTTGGGCATTATAAGCATAGGCCAGAATATCCGGCATATCTTCGACCTTTTGCCAGAGGTATTGCGTCGGCGACAGAATGCTTTTGATAAAAGCGACAATCCATTTGTCCAGTGGCCTTTCTTGAATGGGCAGGAAAGCAAAGGCAAAGCCGGATAAAACTGCGGCTCCGATAATCGGATATGACAAAAGAGGAGGCAAGGGTAAAGTCTTATAAAGGATAAAACCGATGATGAAACCGCTAATTAAATAGCCGAATTGCCTTACCGTCATGTCCCCGATGAGATGGAATTGAAAACTGGAAATATTTCTGGGTATAGGGTGTTGCTCCATAGGCCTTAATTAAGGGTATGATGTGAAAAATATGGTTTCAACTACTTCATTAGTGGTCAGATTACTACTTAACTGGATTATCTTTTGTGAAATGTAGACCTTCAGGGTCGCGAGAGTCGGGATTGACATAAACCTTTAAAAAATGTTTTACTAAGAGGTAATGCCGGGTCAGCTTTTTAAGTTCACCAAATACTTTAAAAAAGATCAGATTAAGAATCAGCCTGATGATACTACTAGTCAGGTTCAGGAAGGTTCAACTGCAGTTACTTATTCACAGGCAAGTCCAAGCCAATCACCGCCGCAAGCCCCGATCCAATCGGGGCAAGCATATTCCGGCATCGGCAAGCCGTCCGGTAGTCAACAGGCTTATTCCGGTATTGGCAATCCGCCGACCCCTCCTCCGCCTCCCACTGCTTCCGATCAGAATGCAGCGGGACAGGCAGGCAAGACCGGGCAAAATGCCGCTTCATCAATTGATATGGGTAAAAGAGTCGGCATGGACGTTCTCTCCCGGATGACTCAAAGGTCAAATGATATTCTGTTGAAAGCAGTCACCAAAGTCAAAGAGCTTAAGGGACAGCATATTGATACGGAACATGTTTTATGGGCCCTTCTTTCAGATTCGGCTATCTACCAGCTGATATCAGACTGTAAAGCTGTTCCTTCAGAAATCCAGGCAGAATTGGAGAAAAGTTTTAAAAAAGGCAATTTTTCAGGTAATCCCCAATTTTCTCCCAGGATCAAAAGAGTTTTGGAATTATCTTTATCAACGGCCAAATCATTAGGTTATGAATTTATTTCTCCCGAGCACATTCTTTTAGCCCTTTCCCATGAAGGCGAAGGCTTGGCCGCCCAAGTTTTGAATAAATTTCACCTGACACAACAAGTTTTAAATCAGAAAATAACCGGTAAGAAAGAACTGGAGAAGAAGGAAGATGCTAGGAAACAGACAACTTTAGAGCAGTTTACCGATGATCTGACAGCTAAAGCAGCGCGGGGCGAACTGGATCCGGTAGTTGGCCGGAGTTGGGAGATCGAAAGGGTGATTCATATACTTTCCCGCCGCACAAAGAACAATCCGGTTTTAATCGGTGATGCGGGAGTAGGTAAAACAGCCATAGTTGAGGGCATGGCCCAGAGAATTGCCACAGGTGATGTGCCGGAAACACTGCTGCATAAAAGGATTTTGCAGCTGGATTTGATGTCTTTGATAGCCGGGGCCAGACATCGGGGCGAGTTTGAAGAAAGGCTCAAGAATTTAATCAAAGAAGTCAAGTCAGCTGCCGGTTCCATTATTTTATTTATTGATGAGCTTCATAACATGGTTGGTGCCGGTTCAGGCGGTGAAGGCACCATGGATGCTTCCAATATCCTTAAACCTTCACTCGCCCGCGGAGAGCTTCAGGTAGTCGGGACAACCACCGTCACCGAATACCGTAAATACATTGAAAAAGACCCGGCTTTGGAAAGAAGATTCCAGCCGATCATTGTGGCTGAACCCACGAAAGATATCGCGGTGGAGATGCTTTTGGCCATCCGTGATAAATATGAAGCCTTCCACCGGGTCAAGATTCCGGATGAGACGGTTGAGGAAGCGGTCAGATTATCCCAAAGATATATTGCCGACCGCTTTCTGCCGGATAAAGCAGTCGACCTTATCGACGAAGCAGCGGCTGCCGTGAGATTACCGGCCATTTCGTTGCCTGAAGAAATCAAAAGCAGCGAAAACAAATTGAAAAAACTGGAGCACGAAAAAGGGGAAGCGGAAAAAGCAGGAGACACAGTCAGATTCGAAAGCCTGAAAAGGGAAATTGATGACATAGGTAAAAGCCTGACGGAACTGAAAGAGCAGTATCAAATCAAAAAGTCGACAACCACCAATTCCGTTAATAAAGAGGTCATTGCGGAAATTGTGGCTCGCTGGACCAACATTCCGGTTTCCCGCCTGACGGAAAGCGAAGCGGTTAAACTTATGGAACTTGAGAAAACCATCCATAAAAGATTGATTGACCAGGAAGAAGCTGTCTCGGCTGTCTCTGAGGCGGTCAGGCGCGGACGCGCCGGTCTCAAATCCAACAAAAGGCCGATCGGCTCTTTTATTTTCATGGGTCCGACAGGAGTCGGTAAGACGGAACTGGCCAAATCATTAGCGGAAATCCTTTTCGGCAGCGAGGAAATGATGGTCAGGCTGGACATGACGGAATACATGGAAAAACATGAAGTGGCCAAACTTATCGGTGCTCCCCCGGGCTATGTCGGCTATGACGAGGGCGGGCAGTTGACAGAAGCGGTGCGCCGCAGACCTTATTCCGTAGTTTTATTGGATGAAATCGAAAAAGCCCATCCGGACGTTTTTAATATATTGAT
Source organism: Candidatus Gottesmanbacteria bacterium RIFCSPLOWO2_01_FULL_42_22 (assembly GCA_001779315.1). GTDB lineage: Bacteria > Patescibacteriota > Microgenomatia > 2-02-FULL-39-11 > 2-02-FULL-39-11 > GWA2-43-14. The sequence continues at coordinate 19,355 of MFJU01000006.1, forward strand.
CCAGCTTTTGGATGATGGCCGGCTGACCGATAACAAGGGACACACCGTTTCCTTTAAAAACTCCATCATAATCTGTACCTCAAATTTGGGAAGCTCCATCATTCAGGAAGAGATGCTCAGCTGGGAGCAGGGAAATCTGCCCGCAAGCATGCTTAAGGAAAAAACCAAAATGATCAGGACTTATGTTATCTCTCCTACCGGCCGCGAAATTATATCATTAGACGGAATCCTCTGGCAGAAAGACCCCGGGCAGACTCTATGGAAAAAATCGGACCTGAAAGAATATTTTGCCGGCAATCAGACAATCGGGGTAGCACCTCAAGAACCGACGACAGAACAATCTCCACAAACTGATAAGACGCAGCCGCAAAATCAAGCCCAAGCATCGGGCAATTTTCCCGGGAGTTTCGATACCCATGTAATCGGAGCTGACGGCAGTGAAACCATCACTTCTGATGACACTCTCTGGTTCAGAACCTCAACCATATCCAAGGAATGGCATTCCTCAAAGCTTTTGGAGAATTTGAAAGACCATATTGTCATCAACGCCAAGCCGGACAAGCCGGAAGAACAGCTGCCAACTGCTAAACTTGATAGCCATGCTGTCAATTTAAAAAATGAGGAGTTTATTTCACTCAATGACCGTTTCTGGATGCGGCCGAATTTACAGGTCAAAGACTGGACGACCGGCACCCTGGGGGAATATTTTGCCGATGCATCCGTTGAGGAGGAAGCTGTTGCTAACGAGGCAAAACCCGGATCCAAAGATGCCACCGCCAGCCTGATGCAGCAAAGACAGGCGAAAAAAGAGATTTTTCCGGTTGAGAAATGGGAGATGCATCTGTTTAAGCCCTCAGGTGAAGAAATTATTATTGCCGGGGGCAAATTCTGGCTTAAGAAAGATGCCGCGCAAAAAATTTGGCAGACAGGATCTTTGGAAAAATTATTTACCACTCTTAAGATCGAAGCTTCCGAAGAATTGCTGCCGGTGAAAGCGGAAAAGGAAACGAAAAGTCCCAAAGAAGAAGAGCAGTTTGAAAAGCTTTCCAAAAAACTGATGGAGGAACTGCGGAAATTCTTCCGGCCGGAACTGCTTAACCGTTTCGATGAGGTAACCATTTTTCGCCCCTTGGGACCGGAGCACATGCTGGAGATCGTTGACCTGCAGATGACTACCTTGATTAAAATCCTCCAGGAACAGGGCATTGGTCTGGCTGTTTCCCCCAGCGCCAAACTTTACCTGGCCGAGATCGGTTTCGACCCGATCTTCGGCGCCCGGCCTTTGAGAAGGACAATCCAGAGAGTGATTGAAAATCCGGTTTCCTCCTTTCTTATTAAAGGGGAGTTGTCAGCCGGAGACACGATCAATGTCGACTACAACAACAAGGAACTCACTTTCGATATTAAAAAAATGGTTCCTCTGAAAACTGCTGATAAACAGGCAGATGAAAAAGCTGTCACACCTGAAGAACCTAAAGATAATTATCTCTGCCAGACGTGCGGTCATGCCTGGTCAGTTGAGAAAGGCCTAAAAACGGAAATTTGCCCTGCCTGCCAGGCTACAGCTATTGCCTTGGTTGTCCCTGCCAAGGAAGAAAAGGCGGTTGCTGAAGTTGCTCCGCCGCCGGTAGCAGCGGTTACAGAAACCCCGTCATCACAAGTCCCGACGCCGCCGCCGGCAGCCAATCCGCCAGCCAGTCCTCCGGTTAATCCCCCGCCTTACCAAAATCCGTTGGAAAATTATTTTACTGCTACAGCCGACAGTGCCCAGGGACAAGCGGCGGCACCCTCGAGGGATCCAAACGCTCCCCCAGCAACTACTGTCTGACATCATTTTGCTGAAGTTTTTTCCCCAGAGACAGACATAAGAAAACCGATAAATCGATGGCAGCCGCAATTGACAGATAAATATTCAGTTTTGCTAAATATGAAGAGACGCTATCGATAAAGCGCTGATTCGCTTCAATTGAGAGGCCGGACAAATGGCCGGCTAAGAGCAAAAGCAGTAAAATGGGTAAAACCATCACAAAACTTTTTAAATCCCTTTTGCTGGAAAACATGCCTGAAGTAATTTGAAATAGGGCAATAAACCCCATTATTTTAAAGATAAAATTTTCGCTTTTTAAAAGCATTGACACGTCGCCGATCAGAAATATACCGGCCAGCCAAACACAGGCAATTCCGGCAAACATGGGGGCAAGTCCGATCAGGCTTAATCTGAACGGATCGGCATGCCCGACCATGAGATGACCGGCTTTGACTTCCCCGTTTTTTTCAAATGTTGGAAAGATAGTCATCGAGCCGGTGGGAACGCGCAAAATAGTGGCCATCAGAAAGTGCGATAGCTCATGAACTATTGTTCCCGGCAGAAAAGTCAGGGCAATAATCCAGACGGAAAGATGTTTCCGGCGGCTGATCTGAAATACAAACTGGAAAAAATACTTGACCGATTTTTTTACAATGAGATATATCAGTATTATTAGTAAAAAGAAGAGAATCAGTTGCAGAAGCATGATTGGCTTTTTTTATACTTGTCTTATCCTTGACGATGATCCTCAAGAACCGTTCCGCTTTCCAAACCCTGTTGGATTTGCGAGGAAAACATAGCGGCCATCAGCATCATCAGCTTTAGTTTATCTGCTAAATGCATGTTTCTGACCACTTCTATACCATCAAACTCATGGATTATTTTATTTGCTTCAAGACGTTTAAATAGAAGGTTATTCAACTCGGATTCAGGCAGATTTTTTTCGGTTTCGGTAAGAGTAGATCTGACTACCCTTTCATTATGATGTTCCAGCCAGGCAGCCGGATCACCAATTTCCATAAGATCGATGCCCATAGTTTCCATTCTTTCGTTAACTCCGTCAAAAAGAGTTTCATCTGTGCATAAACTCTTGATAAATGTTTTTTCACCTGGACTCAATTGCATTCCTGTTTCTTTAACTAATTGATCGTACGTTCCATCAAAGTCAAAAAAAATACTCCCCTTTTTCCTGGCAATATGCTGGAAGCGGGCTCCTAATACAAGAATCCCGACGCGTGATAATTGTCCATTTATTATATCCTGGTATAATTGCTCAGGTTCTTTCGAGACTTGTTGAAGCAGAGGACGAATAATTTCATTATCGAATTTAAATAAGCCTACATCAAGAGTTTTTAATACATTCGGGTCTGAAAATTCTTTATTTATTTTTTCCAGGACAGGCTTAAGTATATTCTGCATATTTTCCGGCAATCCTTTTATATACTCTTCGCCGGACATCTCCTGGAAATGGCTGTAAAGAAGGCCTGCTACCATCTGTTTGTTTCTGGCCAGCGCTTTGGGGGCAAGTTTAATGTCGCCGTTATTTAACGAGGTATATCCCTCGTAGAGATATTCCAGCCAGGCGATCATCTGGTTTGGCGAAAAGACTTTTTTTAATGCTTCCGGATCATTGACATCAATCCCGTCAGCCAGCGCCAGTATGTCGTGAATGGTATTCTTAGTCTCGTTATAAACAATCTCTTCAGGGCCAAGATTTTCCATATCCTCAGGTTCTTGAGGCTGTTTTTGTTCCTGTTGCCCTTTCACCGTATCATCCCGGCCTATAAATCTTATTGTCACCCTGTCATTTAGCCGCTTATCCGGTTTTTCGGTTTTTAATATAGCTGTTTTTGCCTTAAGCCTGAAAGCATATTGAGTCAATGGGTCCAGTGCATCAAAACCACTGTCATTGGCAGCAGGATTTTTTGTATCAGCCTTCCAGATGGATCTGGCCCTGGAAGTTATTTCTTCATTCCATTGTGCCAATGTGACAGGTTCGTCCCTTCCTGTAATTGTAACTTCTGTACATTCGGCCAGATTTTCCAACGTTGCAGTAGCATCATCGTGAATTTGTTGTTGATCATCCGTTTCGGCCGGAGTCGCCTTCAGGCGTTCTAAATTATCAATTACCTCTGCAAATGATTCTTGTTGAAGTTTTACAATTTGTTCCGCAGTTCTCTCTTTGGCAGGAGTTTCAAAAAAACTGCTTAACCTTTTTCTCGCTTCCTCAATTTCTTCATCAGCGCGGGAAACAGTATCAGCCAATGAAGCCCTTATTTTTTCATCTTCAATTGAAGTTAGTTGTGTGGCAATTTCTCCCGGGGTGGATTCACGGACGGATTTACCTTTATCCAGCAATTGATTAGCCCGCAAAGTAGCAGAATTCAACTTGCCTATCTCTAAAGGTTTAAGTTTTTCTCCTGCCATTATTTGTCGCGGAATTGCTTCGACTGCAGGGAGTGCTATGGTCATATATTGTTACTATTACATAACATACACCCAATATCAACGCAGATAGCAGATTGGTTGATAGGTGAAGGTGGGTGTGTTATCTTTGATGTAACATGCCCGACGAACCCTTGCCGGCAAATATTCATCCTGCAGACACAAATGGTAACCTAGACAATCCACCACTTGCTGATGATGCTTCCGGCGGTTCAAACAGTGGCGTTTCAAGCGGACTTGATAATAGTTTCACTCCCAGAGCCGGCGGTTGGTCAAGAGGTGAGGCAGTCAGAGGTGAGTACCGGGGTAAAACCGAAATTTTGACACCGGAAAGTGAAATTGATTTCGGACCGGAAACGGAATACCGCCTATGGCGCAAAGTCAACGAATTGTCCAGCATCATGGGTGACAACCCGGGAGTGGGACTGACGGGTTTATATATAAAAGATAAAAATGCAGATTGGCGGACACAAGCGATATCAGCATCATGGCAGGAATTCGGAGGTATCCTAGACCAACTGGATATTATCAGCCAACAGCTGGCTGAAAAAGCCGTTGAGATAGCGGCAGCAACAGTCGGTCCTACAAAGACAAAGCTTGAAAATGAGCGGGATGTGTTTATAAAAGAGAGGGATAAGCTTATAAAGGTGAAGGATGAAAGGTCACAAACCCTATCAGGACAGCACATATTTGGCGGGATTGTTGAAGCGATGCAGGCCAACTATTTTGTCGCCCAGCAGGAATTGGCAATTTCAGCTCAAGTCGGCTTAGCCCTCTCCAAAGACCAGGATAGAAATTTAGCTTTTGTTTTACCAACCCCCCAGGATATTGACATAATCTTACAGCAGGCGATTCCTGCTGCTGACAGAGGGAAATTAATCTACCTGAAAGAGAAGTTGGGCATAAAAGGATTATCGGATAAATTAAAAGCAAAACATCTCTATTTAATTTTGAGCGAGCTGGCTGTTGGAGGGGCTGCTGATTTGGCCGTGACACAGTTATTAAATAATCCGTCACTGGGGAAAGCTGCCGGAATTGGCGGAGTTGCTTTGGCGGGTTTACACTCGGCAGCACTTATCTTCCGTTCTGTAGGAAAAGCAGTAGAGAGAGGGCATGCTGAATGGCAGCTGGCCCAGCCTGAAGGAAAACCTGAAGAAAAACTCACATTTAAATTGACTCTGACTGATACTGGCAGACGGCTGACCAGAGATCCTAATAATCCCATTTCCAGGCATTTCTCGGGGGTGGAGGGGACAAGGAATGCCGTCAGATTTCTGACAGAAAGCGAGACCGTCCGCGCGGAAATCGCCCATTCTCTTAGGGTGGAGCCTTGGCAGATAGATCTGGCAGCTCCTAAAATGGCAATTGCCGAAGGCCGCGGCCAGGATACAATTTTGAACGGTTTAGCCCAGGATTATAAGGTCATAATTTTAGAGAGGCAGTTCAAACATGCGGATGGCTCTGTTATGCGTTTTGACGAATTGACGTTGGAACAGCAATCAGATGTCTGGAGCCGGGCAATAGATATGGCCATGCAGCAATTCGGCGGAGATGATATCCGGAGAAAACTTGAGGAAGTAGCCAAGCGGGAAGCCAGAGGAGAGAGACCGGAAAGGTTTGAGGGAAGGAATGGAGAATTAATGGAACGGGCCCAGCAACTTCGAAGCGGTCAGTTCACCGAGGAAACTGCATCATCCCAAACAGCTGCCGAATTATCAAAGGAAAAACAAAAGAAACAGAATAGTATGGAACGGATGGCAGCGGCTAAAGAAAGACTGATAACTTTGGCAGTGGAAATTACTACTAAGGAAAATGAACGGGCTAGCGCTCAAGAAAATTTAGCTTCTGCCAAAGATGTCAGGGGTAGGCCGACCGTGATAAAGATTGATCCGACAGATTCTAACAAAATTATTGTCGTCAGTAAGGGGACGGGAGAGATCGGGCAACTGGAGGAACAAAAAAAGCGTGCAGAGGCGCAATATCAAACAGCTTTTGAAGCTAATGGAAGTTACGTTTTAAACGCATCAGGAGTATACGTATCCCAAGGCCTGACAAATAATATTGTTCAAGCTGATTATCAGCTATCTAGGGCAACGGACAGAAGGATGCAGGCAGAAAGGACTTTAAAAGAGAGAACAGAAAAACTTAAGCGTTTAAAACAAGAGTTTGCCCGAAATGAAACAGCAACTAAAAAACTATCCCCAGATACTGTTACACAAAAGAAAAATGAAATTGAACAGCTTGAAAAAGATGATATTACAGCTGAAGGCAGTATTGCCCAATCTGATGAAGAATTTAAAAAAACTACTGAAGAGGAAGCGGGCAAAAAAGCGCTAAGTAAAAACCTTCATGATATCTACGATAAAAATGATAGACTGATTCAAAAACTTGACGGAGAAGCTACCCAGGTGGGTTCATTAGCCTGGTTTGATGCTCAAATTATTGCCGCTGTCGAGGATGTCGCTAATAAGGAAAAGGTCGTTAAGCAGAAAAAGCGTGAATTACAAAGACTGCTGAAAGATCGAAATCAGCTTCTGACCGATGCTTTTGGGAAAGGCATCGCCGGTCAAAATCCTTCCGTTGCCGCAATTGCAGATATCATCTCCTCAGCCAACTCCGACCTGACAAAGACAGAAGAGGAAATTGCTAATCTTCAGACATTGGAAGCGGCCGGAGGCAGGAAACCGACTGAGGAGGAATTAGAAAGGGCTGACGCCATTGAACTGGCAGCCGGCTTGGAAACACCTGAAAAAATCAACGAATTGGAAATGATACTCCTCCGCGGTGGATTAACGAAAGAACTTGTGGTGACACATGGTGATAAAGGTATCCGTTTGCTCTATGAAGCTATGTTCGGAAGCACTGCCGTCCTGGAAGGGAAGGGCGGTAAATATCGTTTAGCCAGGAGACTGCTTTCCAAAGGCATGATCGTGGATAAGGCTATTGTCTCTTCAGGACTTTGGGGAATCGCTGAAAACCTGGATGCTTTTTTCGGAGGCAGGAGCGATTTAAAAGCAGAATATCATAAGGCACAAACCAATATTGCCTTAATTGAAACTTACAGGAGGGAAATCGCTGAACTTCGCATAAGGGGAGAAAATGATAAGGCAAACGGAAGGCTGGTGGACATAAGGCGATTGCAGCAGGAAAACGACCTGAAGCTGGGCCTGGTCTACGATGAGCTGGTGACTCCCCTATTATGTTTGGATGAAGTTAAGACAGCCGGTCTGATGATATCCCTTGCCGATGATATTTACGAAAGATGTAAGCAATACAATCCCTTTGGTGAAATAATCGGCCACCCGCAGCAATTTCAGGACAGGGAAATACGATCGACAGCCAATGGGGAGGTTACGGTCTATTATCCGGAGAGGAATGACAATGGCAGTCTTAAAAAAAGATCAACCGTTATTGTGGAAAACCCAGGAGGAAATAACGGTATCCGCTATGAGGTTGGTATTGACAATACTGCTCCTGAAGGAAAATTACAGTTGACTGCCGCTGTTCCCAAATCAGACCAAATCCTTGACAAATTACCGGATACAGTTGTTTCCACAATGCCGGAAGAACTCAAATTTTTCTTTTACGATCCGCTAACGTTAAATAAACGGGCAGATATTTCCCGGATCAATGCTTTTATTGACGGATTGACCGATGTTGCAGCCGTACAGGCTCTAACTGGAAATAAGGCGATCATCAGAATGCTGTTTAAGGTTACCAGTGAAGGCCCGCCGATAACCTACGGGGATAAAATAGCATCATCAGAAATAGCCCAGTTTGTCATTAGAAGAGATGCGGTTACTATTTCAGATTTAACCGCGCTGGAATCGGAAATAGATGCAATACTGACAGGTACACAAGCTGACTTTATGCATTCGCTGGGTAATGCCTTAATTTATAACTCTTCAGAAGAAAACCGGCAACTTTATCAGGAGCACTTTCGCAGAGTTGGTATAGTCCCTTCACCCCAGACTTTTGCCGGGTGTGACTATTTTGTGATTCAGAATGAATCAGGCAGACTGATTGCATATTATCAAAATCCATCTAATAATCGAGATGAGTCGTTAGAGTTGTATCAGATAATTGAGCAAAGGAGAATCCCTTCCTTAAATTATAATCTAAGCCAGGATGAGATTAATGCCTTGCTTCAGAGGGCAGCTGCTGAAGGATTTACAGCAATGCGGAAAGTCAGTTAATATAAATAAAATGTAAATATGCAGATATCCTTAAAATCACTTTTGCTGGCAGCCAATTATCCCGAGGAGGAAGTAGGGCTACTCCTGTCAAAAGAAGAATTTTTAACTGATGAGGAAAAATTTAAGCTGACTGAAACCGCCTGGTATTTGATCTCCCAAAAATATATTTCAATGCAGAATTTACATAATACTCAGGTTTGGAGGGAGATTGGTGAAGGTAAGAGAAAATATAATAAGAATGATTTCGAAGAAATTAAGGCAAGATTAATTCACGAAATAATCGAAAAACTGGAAATCACAAATGAACAAACACTAATTGATGAAGTCCGGCAAAAGCTGGAGAAATTTAAAACTGAAAAAGCTAATTCCTGAAATTTTAAAAATCCAATTTTAATTAGGAAATGTTCTCCGTTTCCTTTCCCGTAAAAATTAAGTATCATTTAGGATAGAAGCAGATAATGCGTTCGTATTAGTTTCAATCTATGGATTCCGTAAATGTCTTTACTGATGGGGGAGCCAGGGGCAATCCGGGGCCGGCGGCTATCGGTGCGGTAATAATAGCCGAACCTGGAATAAAGACCTATAGGATTTCGCGAAAAATTGGCTCAACTACCAATAACGATGCCGAGTACCAGGCGGTTTTGGCCGCCCTAGTTTTTTTGAAGGATTCTAAAAATATATTGGGAATTTACGAAAAAACTGTTATTAATTTCTATTCCGATTCGACTTTGATCGTCAATCAGATTAACGGGCTGTTTAAAATTAAGCAGCCCCTTTTTAAGGAATATTTTTTGAAAATCAGATACCTGGAGCAGGAAATAAAAGCTAATATATATTACCGGACAATACCCAGGGAAAAAAATACGGAAGCTGATAAACTGGTTAATCAGGCTTTAGATGAATAACATAATTGAAAACACCTCGTCGCTTTTAGCCCTGGTCACCGGACGCTGGGACGGGGTTCATATTTTGGCGGAAAAATTAAGAAAGGGCAACTGCCAGGTTATCGCCACAGACAAATTACCAACCAGCGGTAAATTTGACTATATATTCCTTTTCGGTTCGGTAGAGGATGCCTATCAGGCATTTTTGAAATTACTGAAGGAAAACAGCCGGATGCTGCTTATAACCGGCCACAGGGATGAGGATTTAAGTAAACTCGAAAATTTGGATAACATCAAAATTGTTAAAGTAAGGGATTTATCAGACTGGAATCAGGAGGAACTCTCTGAAATTTTACTAAAAATAATTTTTACACCGTCAGTCAAAAAAATCTTTACTCTTAAAAGCAAAAATGGGTCGAGTAGTAAAAAACCGGATAAAATCCGCCGCATAACAGAATATCCTGTTTCGGCGATTACCACCAGGAAAATCAGAGGTTACCTGCCTGTTTTACTTTCTTTGTTTGTCTTTGCAGTTTTAATCGGGGCCAGCACATTCGTCTGGTATTTTTATTCAGTAAAAAATATTTTTACCGATTTAAAAAATAATTTAACTGTAGGGAATATGGAGGAGGTGCGCCTGAATTTAGCCAGCGCCGAAGATAAAATAAAAATTGCCAAGGGACTGTTTAATACGACCTCCGTAGTTTTCTTCCCGCTTAAAAACTCCACGTCTTTGCTTAATCTGGGACAGATGATTGATTCAACCGACCGCATGCTGACAGTTGTCCATGGATCAATAAATTTAATTGATGAAATAAAAGCCGGTAATCAAAATTACCCCCTGGTCAATTTTAACTTTTCCAAAAGCAATTTTAACTCGCTGGTGGAGACGGTGTCAGCCCTTGACTTTGCGGCAGGAGATCTGCAGGAAAAAATCGTATCGACCCAATTACCGTATTTTCCGAAAGAGAACCTTTTGCCGATGATAGTAGAAGCCAGACAAAATCTGGCCTCAGTTAAAGAAACTGTGCCGGTATTGGAAACGGTATTTTCCTCTCCTTCCCCTAAGACATATCTTTTACTTTTCCAAAATAACATGGAATTGCGGGCAACCGGCGGTTTTATCGGTTCTGTCGGATTATTGACTATCACCAGCGGCTTAATAGAGGATTTCAGGATAATGGATGTTTATAGTTTGGACGGGCAGTTAAAAGGACATGTCGAACCGCCTCTGCCCATACGATTGTATTTAAACCAACCGAACTGGTTTCTCAGAGACAGCAATTTTGATCCTGATTTTGCCAAAGCCTCCATTCAGGCCGAATGGTTTATCAGAAAAATATTGAATAAGGAAATTGACGGGGTGATCGGTATAAACCTTTTTTTTGTCCAGGATTTATTGGCAGCTGTCGGGCCGGTAACTTTGGCTGATTTTGGCAACGAAGTTATAACTGCAGATAATTTATTCGTCAAAAGCCAGCTGCACATCCAATCCGGTTTTTTCGAAGGTTCATCCACCAAAAAAGATTTTCTGACCGCACTCTCCCAAAGTCTACAGACGAAAGTTTCCGCGGAAAAAACTTCAATTTTCAAATTAGCCCAAGTAGTTAAAAAATCATTGGACGAGAAAAATATCCTTATTTACCTCAATGACGGGACCGGCCAGAATAAAATCGAACATCTGGGATGGGGCGGCAGAATCTTCAGCGTCAATTGCTTAAGCCGCGAAGAAAATTGCCTTGCCGATTATCTGTATCTGGTTGACAGCAATTTAGGTGTTAACAAAGCCAACTTTTTTATCAAAAAATCAGCCAATATCAGAAAAAAAATCAATAAGGAAGGACAAATAGAAACCGAGCTGGAAATAAGTATGGAAAATCAGGGATCTTCAGCCTATTTACAGGGCGGGGTTTATACCGATTATTTAAGAATAATCGTACCGCGCGGCAGCCGTTTGGTTTCTGCCAATCTTTCAGGCAGGGAAATAGAAAAATCTTCCATTGAAAGCAGCGATTACCAGACTGATAAAACATCTTTTGGGATGCTTCTCAAGATTCCTGAATTGAAATTAAGCCGACTTTTTCTTACATTCCTCCAGATGAACCCTGTAAAAAATAATATCCGCGAGTATCAGTTTTATATGCAAAAGCAACCCGGGGACAAGTCATACAGTTTCAATCTGGCAGTTGAATCAGCCAAAATTAATTTTCAGCCCAAGAATTTCTCTTCAGTTACCAAAGAAGGCATCAATATTGCTTCGGATACTTCAGTTGACCGTATATTTACTTTCAATGTCAGCCCTTAGGTCAGGTAAATAGGCTGACAGAAGCGATTCGGCTTTTGCCATATATTGCCCGTTTTGAAAAGCAGTCATTTCCTGAAGATAGTTGTTTAAGACCTCATTTAGCTCTGATTTCTCGATTATTGACCGGCTATAAACTTCCAAAAGGCGGTAATGCAGGTCCTGCCTTTCAGCTTCATTTTCCAGCTGAAGCCAAAGTTTTTGAGAGAACGGAGTCTCGATAATTTTCCTGGCTGATTCTGTTTTGCCGGATTTAAGCAGATTAGAAGCGCGCAAGATTAAATTTTCCTGATAATCAACTAAATTCTGCTGGTATTGCCAAAATGACTGGTCTTTGTCCTCCGGCTGGTATTCAACTTCCGGCAGATGAAGATCCCTGACATATGGCGACTGTTTGGGCAGAGTTTCCAATAAGATATTATCGGGATTTTTATAGACCCCGTTTTGATAAAAAGATTGAAGCAGATACTCCGCCTGATGATAAGTCAAATCAGTATCAACCGTATTTAAAAGCCATGATTTTATACTTTGAGGCATATTATAAAATTCTTCAAAATGGGTAGTGATCATATCTTTAATAAAAAGAGCCTGATTGTGACTCCGCTGATTGTCACCGATAGCGTATTGGCGTGACCTTAGAAACTGTAAAGTTGAGGTGGTCGGCATTTTTAAAGTCCTGAAGATTCCCAACGTTTCGGAAAAACCGATTTTAACTACCGCATCTATTTTTATTTGGGACATTTTCTCAATTTGCCCTATGGTATATTCAATACCGTTCCGGCTGCAGCTGTTAGCCAGATAGGTGGAATCGGTTTCAGGGGAGAGAAAAGTCCCGCGGGGGATGGAGGAAATAAGCAAATAATTGAATTTGGGAGAAAAACTGAAGATATGTACGGCATCGCAGCGGGGTTTATTATCACCCTTTCTGCTGTCCAGCCCCAGAAGCAGGATATGATATTCCCTTTCAGGGATAGAATCTTCATCATCTGCCGAGAGCGAAATATTTGATTTTGTTTCAGCTGATTCTTTGACTGATACAGGGTTAAGCAGTATTTTAGGTCCGGAATTTACGGCAAACAAGGCAGTCAGGAACAGCAAATTGACAAACAAAATGGCTGACCAGGAAAAATAATAAAATTTACCCATCTATCTCATTATAGGCAGGTAGTTTTTTTATTTTCAACAAGCCTGTGCCAAAATTTCAGTTGACTTATGGTAATTGAATCTTTACAATACTAGGATTATGAATAAGACTTCCTTACCTGCCAAGCTCAGGACTGTTTTAGGCAGAAAAATCAAACAGCTGAGAAAACAGGGATTATTGCCTGCCAATATTTACGGCAAGAAAGTCAAGTCCCAGGCTGTTTCTGTTGACGCCAAAAAATTTGCAGAAGTTTTCTCCAAAGCCGGAGAGACAGGTTTATTGGAATTGGAGCTTGATGGCAAAAAACTGCCGGTTCTCATACATAACGTTTCCTATCATCCGGTCACAAATCAGACATTACATGCCGATTTCTACGCGGTTGATCTGAAAGAAAAGGTAGAAGCCAACGTGCCTTTGCTGATTATTGGCGAATCACCTGCTGTCAAGGATAAAACCGGGGTGCTGTTGATAAATTTGGATGAACTGCATGTGGAAGCCTTGCCCCAGGATTTACCAGAGAAAATAGAAGTGGATATTGCCAATTTAGTCAAGCTGGATGATGCAATTAAAGTAGCAGATTTGCCGGTTTCCGACAAAATCAAAATCCTGACTGATCTTGAACTGGAAGTAGCTAAAATCGCCCCATTAGTAGTCAAAGAGAAAGTTGAAGAAGCCCCCATAACTGTTGCTGTGGAAGGAGAAGAGGGAGAAGCAGCTGAAGCGGTTCCAGGTGAGGAAGCTAGTGTACCTGAAAAAGGAGATAAGAGTGAAAAACCGGAAAATCAGGCCAAGCAGTAATTATTAATCTCTAAACCCGTTGTTTTCCTTCGGAATCAATCCCAAATAATAATCTCCCTGTTCTTTATTTCCAACCGAAAATAGAAGCGATGATAATTTGTGATAGGCAAAAGTATAACCCTGGTAATTATTAATTAAATCGTACCAGTATGACATCTCTTTTTCTACCTCTTGCCGAAAATTTTCATTGATCGTTTGCGCGCCCAGGTAATTTTCTTCCGGTTTTCTCTCCGTAGATTTTTTTGCCGGATCCTTATTTTCAGATACGGGATTTGAATAAAAATTCATCACATTTAAAAAAAACGTTAAAGTGACTATCAGCCAAAGAAATGACTTTAGTAAGGAAAGGCCTACCCATGAGGGAATTATTCGGGAAATCTGCGGGAAAATTAAGATTTCTTTGTTGAACATCTTTATTAATTAAGATTAGCCAATAAATTCTAAATTAGCAATAAGTTCAAGTCTTGACTCTCCGTTTAATTTGCTTCACAATATGATCAGAAACATGTTCTGCCGCATGCCTAAAATATTAATTGCCTTATTATTAATTCAGATTTTAATTCAGCCCGTCCAGGCCCAGAGGGTCAGGCAATTAAACGAGGCAACCTCTCCCGGAGTAAAACGCAACCAACTGCAGCTCTTATCTCCCGAATCCAAAGCCAATCTGATTTTCCGGATTCTGGAGAAAAGATTAGTTTCGCTCGCCAAAAGGGTAAAGAAACTCAATGCTAGGGTACAACGCTCAATTGACAGACTTGAAGCATCTGAGGCAAATGTAACTAAATTTAACAATGATCTGAAGACTCTCAATGCCCAATTGACGGAGATAGAAGCGGATATTGATCAGGTTAAAACTGATTGGGAGGCTTATTTAAACTCGCCAGATAAGGTTAAATACAGTGCGGTAAGAACGCAGCTTAACAAAATGGTAGAAAAAATGAAAAATATCATTGCCGCTGAAAAAAAATTACTGCAGCAGCTGAAAAGATATGCCCTTAAGGAGGCTAAGGAAAATACAGCCAGCCCATCGGCTTTATAATTTATAAGATATATGGACAATCAAAATAAAAATTTACCGAATAATCAGCCGGGACCGGTGCCAGCAGCTTCGGAAGGGCCATCTCCGACGCCGGTAATTCCTTCCGTACAGTCTGCTAGTGCAATACCGTCAACTTCGCCTGTACAGCCACCGCCCGTACAACCGTCTCCAGCAGAGAATAAAGTCAATGTAGTCATGCCGGAAAAACCAAATTCCGTACCGAAATGGTTCTACCTGTTTTTTATCCTGGTTATCCTGATTTTTCTTGGTGTAAGCGGTTTATTGATTTCTACCATAATCAAAAAAAACCAATCGGATAAAATATTACCGGAAGTTCAGATTTCTCCCGAAGTTTCGCTTAATCAAAGTCAAACAGCGACCGTGACTGCCATTCCCACCGAGTCTGATGCCGGCGCACTATTTTATGAGAAACAATCTGATTCAGATTTACCAGCGGAAATTGAAGCGGATCTTAATCAAACCGATACCGTTTATGTTGAAGAAGCCATAAGTGAATTGGATACAGAAGTTAATCCCCCCTGAAATTATTTTTGCTTTCCTTTTCCAATTAAAAATAATCCGCCGGAAAGACCTAGGAAACTCAACAGATAAACAGCATTACCCGGTCCCGTGGATGGGATTTCACCTTTTTGAGTACTGGAACCTACGTTTTTTTCTATTGGTAGGTCAGTCGGTTTAATTTTAGCTGCTATAGGTGTCAGTGTCGGTTTGGCTTGAGCTATTTTTGTGCTGACCCTGTTTTTTAGGGAATCAAAAAGCCTGCCTCTGTTCAGGATGACCGTAATTACCAGTATTATTACCAAAAAAGCTAAAATTAATCTTGTCGAGGTCATTCTAGAGCGGCCCATAATATCGCATCTTTAATGCGGTTTGTCAAGTGAGTTAACTTATAAAATGAGTATTTCTGTGGTACAATCCATGGGCAGTTGAAAATGACAGGTAACGGCATATATCAGCAAAACAATTTTTACAGTCCGACATACGGATCCATGACTTTAACGCATTTACGCCGGAAAGCCTTGGATTTTATGGAACAGGAACCCGGCTATAGGTATAATCTCATCATTGGGACCGACTCCCAACCGAAAAACGGTCATGGTGTTGATTTTGTGACGGCGGTGGTGATTCACCGGGTAGGTTTCGGCGGCATTTATTTTTGGAAAAGAATTATTGATGGAAAAAAATATGTCTTAAAAACCAGGATCTACCAGGAAGCAGCCTTATCTTTAACCTGTGCCCAGGAAATTTTGGAGGTACTTAAAAATGACGGCTATACAAAGTATGACATTGAGATTCATGTGGATATCGGCAGTAACGGCGAGACTAAAGAAATGATCAATGAAGTTGTAGGGATGATCCGGGGGAGCGGTTTTCCGGTCAAAACAAAACCCCTTTCCTATGGAGCGTCCAAAGTTGCCGACAGACATACATAATGGACAGGGAACGCTTAACCATTACTCTTAAAAAATCAATTCTTGAAAAAGTCGATCATATTATTGACGGCAGTCAGATCCGCAACCGCTCTCACGCCATTGAAACCCTGATTAGTAGAAGCCTCAATCCGACTATTGACAAGGCTGTCATTTTAGCCGGAGGCAGAGGCATTAATATGAGGCCTTTTACTTTTGAGATGCCCAAAGGCCTTTTCCCGGTAGGCGGTAAACCCATTCTGGAACAGTTGATTGAACTTTTGAGAAAGTATGAAATCAGAAATATTCTTTTTTCCATAGGCCACCTGGGAGAAAAAATAGAGGAGTATTTCGGCGACGGCCGGAAATTCGGGGTCAATATTGAATATATTAAAGAGAAAGAAGAGGCGGGAACAGGCGGAGCTTTGGTGCTGGCTAAAAAATACTTAAACAACGATTCATTCCTGGTAGTTCACGGCGATATTCTGATCGATATCAACCTCAACGACATGATAGCTTTCCATAAAAATAATGAAGCATTAGGCACAATAGCAGTGACGACTGTTCTTGACCCTTCTTCATACGGAGAGATAATCATGAATGGCACCAAAATCACCCAATTTATCGAAAAACCGCAAAAAGGCAAGCAGAAATCCCAATTGATAAGCTGCGGTTTATATATTCTGGAAAAGGGCATTTTTTCTTATCTGCCGAAAAAAGGCCCCTCTCAGCTGGAAGATATTTTTGCCAAACTGGCTTCAACCGCCCAATTATCCGCTTTTCCTTTCAGCGGCCGCTTCTTGGATATCGGTACGCCTAAATCCTATGAAAAAGCCATTAAAGAGTGGGGAAGTGTTAAAGCAGCGTAGGCAGTATTAATTTTATCGCCCCGCCAAAGCCGTCCGACATACCTAAAAACTGCAGAAGAACAATAAAGATAGCCCAGGAGGCAAAGACGATGACCAAACCCATAACGGCATGCAGTATTTTCTGCTGTGCTGTCTCCAGCTTGCCCTTGTCTCCTCCTGAGGAGATCCAGTTGAAAGCTCCCAAAAGCAGATTGACAAAAGCCCAGATAGTCGCTGCCACCAACAGAAGACCGATGAAGCCGGAAACAAATTTGCCGAGAATTTGCGGAGCTTTTTCCGGATCTTTTAATGAAGGAACGGCCGGATTGACGATTTGAGCTAGAAGTTCCCTTTTCATGTTTTATTTTATTTTTAAATTCTGCAGCATGGCTCCCGGATCAAGAATATTTATGCCCAGCACTTTTCCGATTAAGGCTACAAAAACCCAGGCAAAGATGACAATAACCAACCCGATTACGGCATTAGTCATTTTCTGCCTGGCGGCTTGAGTGTTATTTTTGTCACCTCCGGCGCTGATCCAGTTGAAGCCGGCAATTATAAATTGGATCATGAACCAGATAGCAGCTACAATGGTCAGAAAGCCCAATACTGTACTGAGGATTTTATTAAGTATGTTGCCGGTTTCCTGAGCGGTATCTGCCTGTCCGCTGCAGAGAAGTTTGGCAATCGGTCCCAGACCTTCGCCGCCGCCGATACAATCGTCAGCCCGGACAACTTCAGGAAAAAAAAAATTCATGGTGCGATTTTTAACTGCGGTTTCAGTAATGCTGTCGGGCCGTCAAAAAAGATGATGCCGATAATGGCAGCGATGAGGAATGAGGCCACCATGATTAAAAGTCCGATAAATGACCAGTAAATTTTCGCCCAGGCAGAAGAGACTTTTTTGGGATCGCCGCCGGCTGCGATGAAGCCTATGCCGGCAATGACGATATTAAACAAAGCCCAGATGCCTCCGACAATCAGCAAAAGACGCAGAAAGGTATTCAAAAGGACTGTAATTCCGACAAATTTGCCCGTCGGATCGATGGCCTGAGGCAAGCCTTCCGGTGGTGTCACTTTACCGATAATATCTAACGGGTCAGCCATTAAAATAATCCTTTCATGGAATTAAAGGAAACATAATTAATGATCTGCAGTATCCAGTATGAGGCAAAAATCAGGATAAGGCCGATCACAGAATAGGTTAAAAATGATTTTGCCCTTTCCGCTCCCTGGGGATCTCCCGAATTGCCCGAAGACACCACGGCAAAACCGGCGATAAAAACTAAAATAAAAAAAATGACACCGGCGATAAGCAGGATGTTCGGTAAAAACGAGGATACCAATGAGGCTAATGTGGGAAAGTTTAAAGCAGGAGCATATTTATCTTCTATTCTGACCTGGGCAAGCTGCATAATTTAAGTTTAAGAGCATGAATTGTCTTTTGTCAAATGGGGAAACAGGAATTATAATAAGCGGATACAAAGGATTTGCGACAATTTTGCCGACTAACTTGGTAATGAAAAAGAAGACAGACAGACAGGCTGAAAAAGTGCTGGTTAACCGTATCCTGACAGGGGATGAGGCTGCCCTGAACAGTTTTTATAAGAAATACTATCCGTCCCTTTATACTTTTATCAGTAAAAAAATAAACAGCCGGGAAGATATTGAAGAAATCCTGCATGATTCTTTCCTGGCGACGATTGAGGCTTTGAGGGATTTTTCCTTTAAATGCTCACTTTTTACTTTTATTTGCTCAATTGCCAATCATAAAGTCATTGATTTCTACCGCCGTAAAAAAATCAAAAAGATTGTTTTTTCCAAATTTGAAAGCATTGAGCCTTTATTATCATCCATTTTCGGTCCGGAAGAAATTTTGGATGAGGAAATCCTCAAGGAAAATATTAAAACTACTTTTAAAAAACTGGCCCCGTCGTATGAAAAAATTCTGAAACTAAAGTACGTTCACGGCTTTTCCGTTTCGGAAATAGCCGGGAAACTGAATATTACTTTCAAAAGTGCTGAAAGCCAGTTATTCCGTGCCAGAAAAGCTTTTGTTTCCGTTTATTCTTATGGATCATGACAGAATTTACCGGTCGTTGGTGGCTAAAATGCAGGAGATGGCGGTGGTACCGCCGCAAAGGCTGGGATTGCTTACCCCTTTCTAT
The DNA here is from genome assembly GCA_001779315.1 of Candidatus Gottesmanbacteria bacterium RIFCSPLOWO2_01_FULL_42_22. Taxonomy (GTDB): domain Bacteria; phylum Patescibacteriota; class Microgenomatia; order 2-02-FULL-39-11; family 2-02-FULL-39-11; genus GWA2-43-14. The sequence continues at coordinate 38,416 of MFJU01000006.1, forward strand.
AAAAAAGTCGTGCCCGTTTTTAAAACCTCTCCCTTAAAAAGCCTTTTGTTTTTATCAGTGGCCGCTACATTTAGCGCTTTTATACTGTTCGGCTCAAGGTTGGTCAAACTGGCTTCTATTTTGCAGGCCGGAGCCTTCCATCCATGAACTATTTGTACGGCTTGGTCATTTTTATCCGCAATACAATCGGCATAATCCGTAATCCGTATTCAACATACAGAAAAATTGCCACTTCGGAAAACTCAAATTTAAACCAGACTTTCTGTCTTTATCTTTTGGTGGTTGCCTATTTTCTGTTAACCTCCTTAATCAGGATAGGACTGAAAAACCCGTATCTTCTAACCGTCAAATTTAATCTTCTGACAATCGGTAGCGCTTCAGGTTTTTTGCTGATGATATTTTTGTTTTATGCTTTGGGCAAGCTTTGGCAGGTACCCTCATTCAAGCTCGACAGGGTAATTGTTCTTTGGACATATTCACTCTGGCCGACTTTATTATGGTTTACGGTAACTGCGCTTTTGTACCGTTTAGTACCCCCGCCCAGAACATGGACACTTTCCGGCGGCTCTTTAAGCATAGTTTTTATAACCTATTCGCTGACATTGCTTTTTTGGAAGCTGATACTGTTTTATTTAACATTGCGTTTTGCCCTCAAGCTGGATTTATTTAAAGGCATTATTTCCGTCTTTCTGATTGTACCGCCGGTGGCAATTTACAGCCTCATCTGTTATAAAATGGGGATTTTCAGGATACCCTTTATATAATTAATAATGTTTCGCCGATTTAAAAATATTGAAAGCCGCAGGGGATTTTTTGAGAAAAAAATTAAGCAGCCTCTGTCTGTCTTCAGTTTTTATCCTCCGGGCCTTTCAGAAGCCGAAAAAAGAAACTGCGAGAATATGATTGGCGCTGTCCAGGTTCCCCTGGGTGTGGCCGGGCCGTTACGGATTAAACGGGCCAAATCCTTTCATGATTATTATCTGCCGCTGGCGACCACCGAAGGCGCACTTGTCGCATCTGTGGCGCGCGGCTGTAAAATTATCACGGCTTGCGGAGGTGCTTCTGTATTGACGGAAAATAAAGGCATAACCCGCGGCAGCGTTTTTATAACCGGCGGTATTTTAGAGAGCCGAAAACTCTCCGATTGGCTGGAAAGACATCTTGAAGAATTTAAATCAGTTGCTTCAGAAACCTCAGCCCACCTGGAATTGAGCCAAATCTTTAAACGCTATTTCGGTAACAGGCTATTTATCCGCTTTACCTTTGACAGCCAGGACGCCATGGGTATGAATATGGCGACAATTGCCTCAGAAAAAATCGCCGCAGTGATAACAGCTAAAACCGGTTTTAAATGTCTGGCTATTGCCGCCAATTTTGATACGGACAAGAAGCCTTCCTATTTGAATTTTATTTTAGGACGGGGAAGGGCAGTTTGGGCGGAGATTGAGCTTGAAGAAAAACTGGTAATGCAAATTCTTAAAACAACGCCTGCCCTTATTCATGAAGTAAATATTGAGAAAAACCTTCACGGCAGCATATTGAGTGGTTCTTTGGGATTCAATGCACACTTTGCCAATATCTTAGCTGCCATTTTTTTGGCCACCGGCCAGGATATTGCCCATGTCAGCGAAGGAAATCTGGGTATAACTTCGACCAAAATCATTAATAAAAGCCTGACGGTCAGTGTCTATCTGCCGGATTTGCCCATCGGTACCGTCGGCGGAGGGACTTATCTTCCCTCCCAGAGGGCGGCGTTACAAATAATGGGTGTAAATGGCGGAGGGAGAGGTAAAAAAGCGGCAGAATTAGCTGAAATTATCGGCGGCGCCGTTCTTGCCGGGGAAATATCTTTGTTGGCAGCCATTGCTTCCGGTACCTTAGGTTCGTCGCACCAACGTCTGGCCAGAAGCGGCAGGTAAAAAAGTTAAGGAATTACGATGGATGCAGGAATATTAGGCTACGGACTTTATTTACCGTACTACCGTATAAAAATTAGTGAAATTGCCCTGATTTGGGGTAAAAATCCCGGGGATATAGAAAGATCATTAGGAATATCGGAAAAGACAGTGGCTTCTTTTGATGAAGATGCCGTTACTATGGCCTACCAGGCATCTTTGATGGCTTTAGCTAGGGCAGATATATCCGCAAATTCCATTGAGGCAGTCATGGTCGGTTCGGAAAGCCACCCTTATGCCGTAAATCCGACATCTACTATTTTGGGAGAATTTTTAGGGGTAAAAAATGCCTACCTGGCCACTGATTTGGAATTTGCCTGTAAAGCCGGGACAACTGCCATGATATCCCTCTCAGGGCTTATTTCCGGCAGGATGATTTCGACAGCTTTAGCGGTAGGCTCGGATTGCGCCCAGGCCAAACCCCACGATATTTTGGAATATACAGCTTCCTCAGGCGCCGCAGCCTTTATTCTGGGGAGAAAAGAAAAATCAATTGCGGAAATTCTTGCTGTTACTTCGTATTCTTCCGATACCCCTGATTTTTGGCGCAGAGACGGAGTCAGGTTTCCTACCCATGGCGGTCGGTTTACGGGAGAACCGGCTTATTTTTCCCATGTGGAGAGTTGCGGAAAGATGCTTTTGGAAAAGTCCGGTTTTAAGCCTGCCGATTTCCGCTTTTGTGTTTTACATATGCCTAACGGTAAATTTCCCAGAGAGGCAGCTAAAAGATTGGGATTTACCAAAGAACAATATCGTACCTCAATGATTGTTGAAGAAATAGGTAATCCTTATACAGCTTCCTCGCTCATCGGTTTAGCTGCTGTTTTGGACAAGGCAAAATCAGGTGATTTGATATTCCTGGTTTCCTACGGCTCAGGAGCAGGATCTGACGGCTTGATTTTGAGAGTAACTGCCAAAATCAATAAGAAGTCCCGGGAATCTTCGTTTCAACAGCAAAAATCCGGAAAAAAATATATAAGTTATACGGATTATCTTAAATTCAGGGGAAAAATTTAAATGAAAGACATAAATATCCTGGCCGGGGCAACCTCAAGTTTCGGTGAATTATGGGGGGTATCTCCGAGAAAATTGGTAAGCGATGTCACCGCTGAAGCTTTGAAGGAGTCTGGGATTAAACGGCATGAAATCGAGGCAATATTCGTGGGCAATATGCTTTCTTCCTCATTAGGCAGCCAGGACCATTTGGGAGCTTTTTTCAGCGAAGAATTAGGATTAGATGTGCCGGCGGTCAAAATTGAAGCAGCTTGCGCTTCAGGCGGCATGGCTGTCCATACGGCCTGTTTGGCTGTTTTATCCGGTCAATATGAAACAGTTTTAGTAGTCGGTGTCGAGAAGATGACTGATCATAAGCCTGAGGAGGTCGCCTCAGCCCTGATGGCAGCCGGGACGGACGGGGAAAGGGAAGCCGGAGCCACCTTTCCGACACTTTACGCTTTAATAGCCCGGGCTCATATGGCAAAATACGCTACCACAGAATTACAAATGGCGGCAGTTTCGGTAAAAAATCATTTTCATGCCTCTTTAAATTCCCACGCCCAATTCAAAAACCCGATAACTGAAGAGATGGTTTTGAAAAGTCCGGTGGTAGCTTCTCCCTTAAAAATCCTGGATTGCTCTCCGATTACTGACGGTGCAGCCTCACTTATATTATCCCGCAGGAAATCCGGCGGCAAAAACATAGCCATTACGGCTTCGGAAGCAGCCACGGATTCATTAGGCTTGGCCCAGCGGGAAAGTTTAACTTCACTGAAAGCAGCTGCCGAGGCAGCCAAAAAAGCCTACCGCTCAGCCGGTATTTTGCCGAATGATATCAATGTAGCAGAAGTGCATGACTGTTTTTCCATAGCTGAAATCATAGCCATGGAAGATCTGAGTTTTTTCACCAAAGGCACGGCTGCCAAAAATATAGCTAGTGGGATGACCAGACTGGGAGGCAAGGGAATCATAGTTAATACCTCAGGCGGGCTCAAAGCAGCAGGACACCCTGTCGGCGCCACAGGAGTGAAACAGGTCGTAGAAATTTTACAGCAGCTTAAAGGCATATCCGGCGCCAAACAAGTCTCAGGGGCAAAGATAGGTTTGACTCATAATGTCGGGGGCAGCGGAGCAACCGCGGTAGTCCATATTTTAAAAAAATAAATATATGATTTCACCGGTAAAAATCTGGCGCAATCAGAAAAAAATCAGGGAAGTATTGAATCAAAGCGGTAAAATTATCAGTTTTACCCGTGTATTTATGCCGCCGGCCGGTTTTGAAAATCAGGCACCTTATGCAGTTGTTTTAGTCAAACTGGCCTCGGGCCGAAATTATATCGCCCAACTGGTTGACTTTGAAGAAAAACATTTGAAAATAGGGCAAAAAGTAATAACGGTTTTAAGAAGGACCAGAAGCCCGAGCGAGGAAGGCATTATACCCTACGGCGTTAAATTCAAGCCGCTATGAATTTCTCCACTGTATCAGTCCCCGGTAAAATTTTTCTTATGGGCGAGCATAGTGTTGTTTACGGAAAGCCGGCTATTCTGTCGGCAATCAACAGGCGGGTTTACGTGCGTGTTGCCATAGCGGATAATGGCAAGCATGAAATTGAGTCCGGGGATAACCAGTTTATCGGCAATGTTCTTGAACTGACAGCTCTACATCTTAAAATAAAAACTTTGCCTTATTTAAAGGTGATAATTACTTCCCAGCTGAAAAAGGGATACCATTTGGGATCATCGGCGGCTGTAGCGGCAGCAACCATTGCCGCTGTCTTATATCACCTTAAAAAAATCTGGAATCCGGAACTGGTCAATCAATTAGCCTATTCGGCGGAAAAAGCCAAACATGGTTTACCATCAGGCGCCGATAATACTGCTTGTGTCTTCGGAGGATTAATCTGGTACCGCAATGAACTGTCATATCTTAAAAGTATCTGGCAGCTGTCACTCAAATCCGAACTTTTAAATAATTTTTATCTGGTTGATAGCGGAAAAGGGGAAGAATCAACCAAGGACATGGTTGCCATGGTCAAAAAAAGGTATTTAGATAACAAGCAATTGTACCAGAGGCTGTTTATATCAAATGAAGAAGCGGTCAGAAATATTGCTGAAAGTTTAAAAAACGGCAATGAAAACGCTCTCATTCAGGCCATAAGAAAAGGAAGCTTTACCTTAAAAAAAATGGGAGTTGTCAGCCCCATGGCAGCAGATTTAATTGATACTTTCGAATCTTCAGGAGGCGCGGCTAAAATCCTGGGAGGAGGGGGCCGGAAAAAATCAGTCGGATATCTCCTTATATATCATAAAGATAAAAAAATCTTAAAGGACATTTCCGCCTCATGCGGGTTTTCTATTGAAGCAGTTAGGTTAGGTGAAGAAGGTATGAGGCTGGAGAAAGGGACGGGTGATACGAATCAATAATCAAAGCGTCACTGCCACCCTACCTGGAAAACTGATGCTGATAGGTGAACATGCTGCTGTCTACGGTTTTCCGTGTTTGGCAGCTGCTGTTGATAAAAAATTGACAGTTAAATTAAACAAAAGGACTGATGGCAATATCATTATACGGAGTGATTCTTTTAAAGAAACGCTTCAATCTGATTGGCAAAAAATAACCGGGAAAATAGAACCGGCAGGGCAATATTTAACAGCAGCCTTAAGAACAGTTTCAGCGTTAATATCTGACAAAACCGGAATGGACATGGAAATTAAATCTGGTTTTTCAGGCCGTTACGGTTTAGGTTCTTCGGCGGCGGTGACGGCAGGCACGATTGCCGGCGTAGCTGCCCTTTTCGGTTTGAATCTGTCAAAAGAAGAGTTATTTAAGCTGGCTTACCGGTCTATTTTAACTGTGGCGGAAGACGCCTCAGGCTATGATGCGGCTTCCGTCATTTTTGGCGGAGTGATTTATTATAAAAAAGGGGATAGCAAGCCGGAAAAAATAGATGCAAACCCAAATCTTCTAGTCTGTTATTCCGGCAGTAAAGCTGATACGGTAGAAATGGTCAGAATAGTTGCCGGAAAAATGAACAGTCACAGAAAGGCTGTTTTAAAGATCTTTGAATCAACGGCTGAACTCGTCGAACAGGCACGCCAATCTCTTATCAGTCATCAATATGATATTTTCGGAAAATTAATGAATTTCTCCCAGGATTATCTGGAAGATTTGGGTGTGGCAACTCCCAAGCTTAATGAGCTGATTTTAAAAGCCAGAAAAGCCGGAGCCTTGGGAGCCAAAATTTCCGGTGCCGGAGGCGGGGATTGCCTGATTGCTTTGGTAGATGGCAGAAATAGCCCGAAAGTAGTCCAAGCCTTGATTGAGGCCGGAGGAGAAATCGTTGATACTGCTATAACCTCAAAAGGAGTTTCTATAAGTTGATATGAAAAAAACAGCTGTCGCCTGTTCCAATTTAGCCCTGATAAAATATTGGGGTAAAGTTGATTTTGAGAAGCGGTTGCCTACCAATGACAGTCTGTCAGTTAATTTGGATAATTTGACAACCACAACTACAGTCGATTTTTCTGCCAGTTATAAAAAAGATTTGCTTGAAATAGACGGTATTAGGGCTGCCGGTAGAAAATTTGATCGTGTCAGGCAGCATCTTGACCGGATAAGAAGTTTGGCCGGCAGACAATTATCAGCCCGGGTTGTCTCCAGGAATAATTTCCCGTCAGCGACCGGTTTATCATCGTCAGCTTCAGGATTTGCCGCTTTAACAAAAGCTGCGGTAGCCGCCCTTGAATTAAAATTAACTGAAAAAGAAATGTCGATTATGGCCAGACAGGCTTCCGGTTCTGCCTGCCGCTCAATACCAACGGGTTTTAGCCATTGGCACAAAGGCCGCAACAGTCAATCTTCATATGCCGAATCGATTTTCCCTGCTTCATATTGGCAGTTAACGGATTTAGTGGCAATTATAAGCCATCAAATAAAATCAGTGCCGACAAGCATCGCCCAGCAATCAGCATTTACAAGCCCTTTTTTCCGGGAGAGATTGAAAAGAATACCGGATAAAATTAAAGCTCTTTCAATTTATATTAAAAAAAGGGATTTCCAGTCATTTGGCGAGCTCGTTGAAGCCGAAAGCTTGGAACTTCACTCCATAATGCTAACTTCAAGCCCTTCATATATATATATATATCCCGAAACTCTTGAATTGATGCATCAGGTCAAAAGCTGGCGTAAAAAAGGTTTAGATGTTTACTTCAGCCTGAACACAGGACATAATCTCCATGTACTTTGTCTAAATAAGGACAGGGAAAAAATTTTGGCTTTATTAAAAAAAGCCGGTATCAAAGACATCATCATTAATGGCCCGGGCCAGGGAACTAGACTGACAGATAAGCATTTATTCTAATATGGAGAACAATTTAAAACATATAGCCCTGATCATGGACGGCAACCGCCGCTGGGCGAAAAAACACAATCTTCCTACCCTCGAAGGCCACAGGCTTGGAGAGGAACGGATTGAACCGCTTGTCGATTGCGCCATTGAGATGGGAATTTCTTATCTGACATTTTGGGCTTTTTCAACGGAAAACTGGCATCGGGAAAAAAGGGAAGTCAAATTTTTAATGAAACTCTACCGTACTCTACTGGACCGCAAAGCCGACAGCTTTCATAAAAAAAACGTCAGAATCAACTGTATCGGCAACCTGAGTTTATTTTCATCTGATCTTCAGGCAAAAACTAAGCGCTGGATGGAACAAACTAAAAATAATAAATTAATTACCGTCAACCTGGCATTAAATTACGGTGGCAAAGATGAAATAATCAGGGCAGTCAATAAATGGCAAAAGGAAAATAAGAAGAATCAAGAATTGACAAAGGATATTCTAGCTGATTATCTTGATTCTGCCGGACAACCTGATCCTGATTTAATAATCAGAACCGGAGGAGAAAAGAGACTGTCCGGATTTTTGATGTGGCAATCGGAATACAGCGAGTTGTATTTTACCAGGACCTATTGGCCGGATTTTACCCCGCTAAAATTCCGACTGGCCATCGCAGAATATAAAAGAAGGCAAAGACGATTCGGAAAATAAGTGGTATTCTTAATTCAGGGAGGTGATTTCCAATTAAAAAAAAATATTTATTAATAGCTGTGGTGGGAATAGCACTGATGATTCTGGCGATTATCTCTTTTACCGCTAAAAAGCCGGCAGAATTGAAACTGCCGGAAAATAACCTGAATCAAAGTCAAACAGATGATCAATCACAAATCCCCAAGGAATATCTGGACGCCGTAGCCGGTGAGGGCATGACCGCTGAATGACGGTATTTGTCAGGGTGCTGATTCCGGTGTCGGAGATGTTTCTTTTAAACAGGGACTGGACGGAACCGTGCCTTTAATAAAATATTCATTGCGCCCTGAACAGGAAACAACGGTAATATTTTCCGGAACGGTAAAAAGGCTGGACGCTTGATATTTAGAGGTTAAAAGTCTCATTATCTTTTGCCATACGGGTGCAGCACCGGTAACGCCGGAAGTAAGTTGCGGATTCATCGGTGAATTGTCATTATTGCCCACCCAAACAGTCACGGTATAGTCAGGTGTATAACCAATTGTCCAATTGTCCCTTTTATTATCACTGGTACCGGTTTTGACCGCGATTTTATACCCAGGTAAATAAAGAGCTGATGAGAGTCCGAAAGCAGGTGAACGGGCCAGATTATCGGAAAGGATATCAGTCAGAATAAATGCAATTTCAGGCGAGGTAGCTTCCCCGGTAGCATTACTTTTAGGCAGGGTAAGACTGTTGCCGTTCTGGTCTGTAATTCTGATAAAAGGAGTCAGATCTTCCATTTTGCCTGAATTGGCTAAAGTACCGTAAACTCTGGCCATATCAAGCATAGTGACGTCACCTCCTCCCAAAGTTAAAGATAAACCGAATCTGTCAGGTTTTGTCCAGCTTTTTATCCCCATTTTCTTGCCCTGCTCAACCATACGCTCAACACCGATTGAGGAGAGAACCTTGACAGCCGGAACGTTATAAGAAGAGGCAAGAGCTGTCCGCAAACTGACCGTACCATGGAAGCGTCCGTCATAATTTACCGGGCTGTAATTTTGGCCGGCAAAATAATAAGTAATGGGCGTATCGGCAAGAAGGGAGGCGGCCGTATATCCTTCTTTTAAAGCGGCAGCATAATTTACCACTTTGATTGAAGAACCCGGCTGGCGAAGCGATAGGGCCAGATTCACATTACCGTCATTCTCAGTATCAAAATAATCTTTTGAACCGACCATGGCCAAAATCTCTCCGTTTTTAGGATCGGTAACCACGGCAGCCCCGTTGGTTACATTTAAGTTTTCCAAAGCGACAACTTCATCAAATACGATAGCCTGAATTTCATTGTTAAGATCCAAGTCTAAAGTAGTAGTTATCCTTAGTCCTCCTGTCTCCGTCAGTCTGGGACCATAATACTTTTCCAAAAGCTCCTTGACATACATGACGAAATGCGGGGCGGCAATCGGCAGGCGCGGGGATTTAAAATTTAAAGCTTCTTCTTTGGCTGTTTCAAGTTGATCTTGATTGATATAACCCTCCTTAAACATGCTTAAAAGAACAGACAACTGCCTTTTTTTATAATCAAAAGGCTGCGCGCCAAAAGGACTATAGCGGGAAGGAGCTGCGGGTAATCCGGCTAAAAAGGCACTTTCCGCCAGATTAATTTCCTTGACTGATTTACCGAAATATGTTTGAGAAGCTGCTTCAATTCCCCAGGCGGTTCCTCCATACGGTACCTGGTTCAGATACATTTCAAGTATCTGATTTTTTGAATAGATCTGTTCCGCCCAGACGGAAACGATGACCTCTCTTATTTTGCGGTAAAGGCTTTTCTCGGGACTAAGATAAGCGCTTCTGATTAATTGTTGGGTGATGGTTGAACCGCCTTCAAGGGTGTCAGAAGTCAAATTTTTATAGACAGCCCGCATGATTCCTTTTAAAGAAAAACCGTTATGCAGGAAAAATTCATTATCCTCGATGGCAATGGTTGCCTCAATTATTGAGGCAGGAATCTCTTTCAGCTTTACCGGTGTCCTGTTTTCATCACCGTATATTTCATAAAGCAGTTTGCCCTTGCGGTCAAATATTTTAGTCGTTGCTTTGAAAGGAGCAGTTGTCAAAAGTTCAGGATTGGGCAAACTCTGAATAAAAGAATTCAGTTGAAAAAAAATTAACAGTAACGCGAAAGTCAAAAGTCCCAGGAGAAAGAATTTCGATTTGAGAAGAAGCAGCCTTATTCTTCTGTTCAAATGTATGCGGGGTACAGGCAGCCTGAATTTTTTCGGACGCCCCCTTTTTTTCATGCTTGCCGCCTTCGGAAGTGATTTCGGCAATACCGGTTTTGTCAGCGGTTTCAGAAAAAAAATAAGGGAATTTATTACATATAAAATTATTTTATAGGTTGAGAAGAAAACAGAAAATATTAGTCTGACGGTCAGAATGACCAGGTCTCCGATTTCTTTAAAGACAAGTACAATCAGCAACAGAAATTTATTTAGGCTCACAGCTGGAGGGAATATAGCATAATTATAAGGATGATGTAAAGATGTTGGGGCGTTACAATCGGACGTTAGTCATGGGGTCCCCGCCGTCATGGGAACAGTCGATGCAATACTTGCCGAACATATCACTGACAATTTGTTGATCGCGGTTTTCCACATTCTCGGTTTGGTCAGGTCCGGCCATTTTATTGGTAGTTTTATCTATAGCGATATTTTGTTTAAGAATCTCCGGAGTATTGGGAATAGTCCCTTTAATAAAATATTCATATCTGGTAGCGCAACCTTTATCAGGGGCATTCGGATCAGAATTGGGGAAAGCCAGTCCGCTCAATTGGCAGATTTGGGCACCAATAATGCCGGGCGGTTGTTTTGGCCAAAGATCCGGTTGGGAAGAGAGAATTTCTGCCATGATTTTATTCCAAATGGGAGCAGCGCCGGTCACCCCTGAAGTTAAATAGGGGTGCATCGGGGAATTATCATTATTGCCGACCCAGACAACAGCAAGAAAATTCGGAGTAAAACCGATAGTCCAATTATCGCGTTTATCGTCTGTGGTGCCGGTTTTGACGGAGACTGCTTTTCCGGGAATGACCAGAAATGAAGAGGGGCCAAATGCCTGCGAGCGGGCATTGTTATCCAGAAGTATGTGTGATATCAGGAAGGCGGTTTCGCTGGAAAGAACTCTTTCACCGGCTATTAAAAGCGATGAAGGATAATTTATACCTTCATTTATTTTTTTAACCAGATTAGGGTCTTTATACTCTTCTAAAATATTGCCGTTTCTGTCTTCGACTTTTAATATCGGTACCAGTTCTTTTTTGATACCGCTATTGGCAAAAACACCGAAGGCTTTAGCCATATCAAGCATAGTTACCTCACCGCCTCCCAAAGTCAGTGATAAACCGTAGCGGGAAGGGTCTTTGAATGAAGAGATGCCGTAGGCTGAGGCTGAAGCAATTACCGTTTCTACCCCATTTAAAGCCATCATTTTTACCGCCGGTATATTAAAGGAATTACCCAAAGCGAATCGGAGTTGAACCGGACCATGGAACTGGCCGTCATAATTGACCGGACAATAGGATTTTTGGCCCGGCACCTGAAAACAGGTCGGTGTATCCAGAAAAACCGTAGCAGCGCTGACTTTCCTGGTTTCTATTCCGACAGCATAATTGAGAGGTTTGATTGAAGAACCGGGTTGCCTTAAAGATGTAGTGACGTTGAAATTGCCCGAGGGTGTGGCGAAATAATCCTTGGATCCTACCATAGCCAGAATTTCTCCGGTTGGAGGACGGGTCAAAAGGACTGCCCCATTTGAAACTTTGAGATTGGCGAGTTTTCCGACTTCACTGGCGACGGTTTTTTCCGCCATATCCTGAAGCGAAAGATCCAGAGAAGTGGTAACTTTAAGACCGGCTGACGCCACCATTTTTTCACCAAAGGTGTTCACCAGTCTTTCCCTGACAAACATCACAAAATGAGGCGCCTTAATATTCGTTTTTAAAGGGATAAGACTGATTTTTTCCTTTTCCGCTTTTTCCCGTTGTTCTTCTGAAATGAAACCGTCCTCCAGCATTCTCTTTAAAACCAGCGACTGTCTTTGTTTGGTTAGTTCCGGATGGGCACCATAGGGCGAATAGGTGGTAGGTGCTGCCGGCAAACCCGCTAAATAAGCTGATTCCGCCAGTGTTAAATTGCCGGTTTTTTTACCGAAATACATTTCCGAGGCTGCTTCTATTCCCCAGGCAGTTCCTCCAAACGGCACCTGGTTTAAATACATTTCCAATATTTGGTTTTTGTCATAGATACTCTCAGTCCAAAAAGCTAAGATGATTTCTTTTATTTTCCGGCTCAAAGTCTTTTCACTTGACAGCAGGGCATTTTTAACCAGCTGCTGGGTGATAGTTGAACCTCCCTGCAGTTCCTGTTTAAAAATATTTTCCTTGATCGCCCGTAAAACTCCGCCGATCAGACTGACCCCTTTGTGCCGATAAAAATCTTTATCTTCGACCGCCACCGTAGCTTGCCTTAAAAAGTCGGGTACCTCCTCAAGTTTAATCAAGGTGCGGTTCTGGTCTGTATAAATTTCATAGAGAAGTTGGCCGTTTCTGTCCAGAATTTTGGTGGTTTGCGGTATTTCGTATGAAGCCAGTTTTTTTGGTGAGGGTAGGTCTTTGATGATGATCAGGAAAAATAAAAGAAAAATAAACAATATGAAAAATGCGGCTATAATATATTTATTCCGGAAAAATTTCTGATAACGGGAAAAGAAGTAACTGGCCAAATTGCCTGCCATTATATCATTTTATGATAAAATAAAATTCCTGATTTTCCTATGATGAATGATATCAATACCAATATAATTGATCTTTTGGTGGCAGCCACCATGCTCTTTTATCTGGCAACCGGCTGGACAAGGGGATTTTTATTGGGAATTTTCGATCTGGCGGGTTTTATTTTATCGTTTATGGCAGCTTTAAAATATAACGCCGCTGCTGGTATCCTTCTCTTGAATTATTTTTCCGTTTCCCGGGGTATTGCCAATGCCCTTGGTTTTTTTATTGCCGGAATCTCCAGCGAAATATCCTTTTCTTTTTTTTCCGGATTTATAATCAAAAAATTTTACTCAAAAGCAAAATTAACGGTTAATCATAAAAGAAAAGTAATTTTGCTTTTCAAATTGGATAAATGGTTGGGTTTTATTCCGGCTTTGGGAGAAGCAGTGGTTTTTGCCGCTTTTATATTAACCCTTTTGGTTTCCTTACCCATAAACGGCCGGATTAAAAAGGAAATTATAACTTCCCGGATAGGCGGTCAATTGGTTAAATCCACACAGGGTATAGAACGACAGCTGAAAGTGGTCTTCGGCGATGCCGTTAATGAGACTTTAACTTTTCTGACCATTAATCCCAAAGCGGATGCGGATGAATCAATAGATTTGGGTTTTACCTATAATGAAGGACTTGCCGACCCGTCAGCCGAAAAAAGCATGTTGACCCTAATCAATTTAGAAAGACAAAAATATAACTTGGTACTTTTACAGGAATCGGATGCGCTCAGACAGTTAGCCCGGTCTCATGCTTCAAATATGTTTCAAAGGGGCTATTTTTCTCATTATAACAAAGAGGGTGAATCACCCTTTGACAGAATGGTGAAAGCCGGTATTGAATTTTTGTCTGCCGGTGAAAATCTGGCCCTGGCGCCCAACGTAGCCTTGGCCCATCAGGGATTGATGAATTCCCCGGGGCACAGGGCGAATATTTTAGGGGCTGATTTTAACCGGGTCGGTATCGGAGTTATCGACGGAGGAATTTACGGCATGCTTTTTGTACAGGAGTTTACGGATTAGACATGCCCCTTTTTAAAATTTCCAGGAATCAGTTCCTTGCCGTTTATTCTACTTTTTCAATCGGCGGAAAGGCAAAATCAATTTACCATGCAGAAAACAGGCAGGAACTGATCGGGATTCTGGATTTTTTACATAAAAAAAGAAGCCGCTTCGGTATATTTGCCTGCGGCAGTAATATTGTTTTTCCCGATAAAGGCGTTACCTACCCTATGATTCAGGTAACTGGCGGGAAAATCCGTGTGCATAAATCAAAAGTCTTAGCCGATGCCGGTGTCAGACTGTCTGATTTGGTTGATTTTTATCTAAATAAAAACTTGGCAGGCCTGGAAAAGTTTTCCGGTATACCCGGTTCGGTCGGCGGAGCAGTGGTGGGGAATGCCGGTGCTTACGGCGAATCAATCGGGGATTATATTATAAAAGTGGAAGTCTGGCAGAACGGTCAAGTCAAATTTTTAGAGCGGCAGATGTGTAAATTCAGTTACCGCCACAGTATTTTCAAGGAGAAGCCCTTTATAGTTTTAAGAGTTGAGTTAAAAGCAGTTTCCGCAGAGGGGATGAAACTGAAGAAAATTTCCGCAGAAATAATCCGATTGAGAGAACTTAAATATAAATCAGGTTTAAAATGCCCGGGCAGTTTTTTTAAAAATATTCCAATTGCCGATGCGTCTGACTCTCTGCTTTCAAAAATCAACCAAAATGTTATTAAGGGCGGAAAAATCCCAGCCGGTTACCTTTTGGAATCTGTCGGAGCCAAAGGTGTAAGAGTCGGCGGCATCAAAGTTGCCGATTACCACGGCAATTTGTTTATCAATGACGGGCAGGGGACATTTGCCGATGTTAAAAAACTGGCCAAAATACTCAAAGAGCGGGTAAAAAGGAAATACGGCATTACCCTCGAAGAAGAAATCAGATATTTCTGACGAGATTAAAGCTCGTCGAGTTTGATATTGTCATTCATTTTGTCTCTGACCAAATCCAGGTATTTTTCAGTGGTTGACAGTCTTTTATGTCCCACCAGCTTGCTGATAACCGTTAAAGGTGTCCCGGAAGCCAAATGATGGGCAATAAAAGTATGCCTGAGATCATTGACTTTAGCCGCTTCAATGCCGGCCAGTTTAAAGTAACGGTCAATAGTCGTGCGGATATTTCTGACTAAAAGAGGTTTGCCTGTTTTGGTGATAAAAAGCGATTGGTCTTCTGATTTAGGCCTAACCTCCCGCCATTTGTCCAAAGCTTCTTTAGAAGCTCTGTTTAAGGGCACACTTCTTTCCGGATGCCCCTCCTGCGCGTCAATAATAATTTCCTTCTCCTTGATATTATTAATCTTTAAGTTGGCCAATTCACCTATCCGGACTCCGGTTTGCAGAAACAGTTCAACAATGGTATAGGTTCGTATGTCTGAACGGCAAGCATCCCGCAAAGCCCTGTATTCCATTTTAGAAAGAATTCTGGGAGGCTTGATATTGTATTTAGGATGGGCAATATCCGCAGCCGGATTAATGCTGACAAAGTTTTTATATTTAAGGAAACGGTAGAAAGTTTTAATGGAATTGATTTTTCGGGAGAGAGATTTAAGTGTGTATCCGTCCGTTGAAAGCTTTTTTAGGAAAGCTTCCAAATCATCACGCTCAATTTGCATAACGCTTTTTTTGCCCATGTCAGATAGAAAAGCTACAAGCTGTTCGATATCTTTGCTGTAGGCGATAATGGTGGCTTTCGCTTTTTGCTGGGATATCAGGTAATCCGAAAATTGCCGATGAGCAGTAAGCAGCTGGAGATTATCCTCAGAATTCATAGGGCCTATAATACAATTTGTGAGGTTTTTTGTCAAATATGGTTATCTGATCCTATCGCACCTTCCGCTTGTACGTTTGATTGCATATAGTAGAATATATAAATATTAATGAAGATTTACCGCTATATTATTTTTTGCTTAATAGCCGTCTTTCTCTCCTTTACCCTATCAAAGGTACAGGCAGCCATCATTTCACCCACACCCATAGATTATCATTTGCCATATCCGGGCTTAATCCCTGATCATCCGCTTTACCGAATTAAAAAAATACGGGATTGGTTGCTGGTTAATCTGACCCGGAATGAGTTGAGAAAAATAGAACTTCATCTTATTTTCGCTGATAAGAAACTGGTTATGGGAGATGTACTCTTTAAAAAGAGGAATACCAAATTATCAATCGAAACTTTTTTTGAGGCTGAAACGGAATTATCTTCAGCCGTATCACAACTCTCGCTCTTTAGTGAATCCCAAATACCGCCAACCGGTTTAGCGGATAAATTGGAGTTGTCAGTTCAAAAACATGAGGAAGTCATAAACAGCGTACTTTCAGAAGTGACTGATCTGCAGCAGCTGGATAAGCTGAAACAGTCCTTATCCATAAATCATAAGGCATATTCACAAATACAGCTGATAAAGAAATAATCTTTCACTATTGCATACTTTTTATATTCACACAATTTTAATAATTCTTTTTCAATATTTTTTTTCTGAACAATTCCCGCAGTAAGGTAATCTCAAGGCTAGGAAAAGATTTGATATAGATAGATATATTTAGTAGTCTTGACAATAGGCTATATAGCGTCTTACCATAATCGAGAACACTATAGCTGGGGTTAGAGACAATTACGAGCGGCCTGTCAAAATTCTATTTATTATAGAATTTTTTTTCGGCTAAAAAAACATTTAAAATCAGACAAAACTTATGAAATGCCCATTTTGCAATAACAATGATACGGAAGTAGTCGAAACCCGGGATAATGAAGATATGCAGATAATCAGGCGCCGTCGTGAATGCCCTAAATGTGCTAAGAGATTTACCACATATGAAAGAATTGAACGGGTACCTTTAATTGTAATGAAGAAAGACGGCCGAAAAGAACAATTTGACAGGGATAAACTTAAAAACGGCATTTTAAAATCATGTGAAAAAACAGTAGTTGGCATTTCGGAAATTGATTCAATAGCTGAAGAAGTTGAAAAAGAATTACGGAATCAGGATGGAGTTGAAATCGACAGTAAAAAAATAGGACAGCTGGTAGCCCAAAAATTAAAAAAAATTGATAAGATAGCCTATATCAGATTTGCCTCGGTTTTCCGCAGATTCGTCGATGTTGAGGATTTCGAAAAAGAGTTGCAGAAACTGTTATAAAAATTTAGCCCCGAAGCTATCGGGGGATGAAAGGGTGCTTTGAACATGAAATTAACCGGCATTCGCGAACAGGTTTTTCTGGATAGATATTCTCTCAAAGATGAGAAAGGAAAGCCGGTCGAAAAAACACCCGAGGCTATGTGGAAAAGAGTGGCGGCAGGTGTAGCCGCGGTTGAAAAAAAGGCAGACAGAAAGTATTGGGAGAAAAAATTCAGCGAAGCCATGAATGACTTTAAACTGGTACCGGGAGGCCGCATTTTATCAGGAGCAGGCACCGGCTACAAGGTCACTTTTTACAACTGTTTTGTCATACCTTCGCCAAAAGATTCCCGTGACGGTATTTTGGATACATTGAAACAAATGGTGGAGATAATGGCACGGGGCGGCGGAGTCGGCATCAATCTCTCTTCTCTTAGGCCCAGGGGAGCCCGTGTCAGAAAAGTCAACGGATTTTCTTCCGGTCCCTGTAATTGGGCGGAACTGTTTTCGGTGGCTACCAAAGACATTATCCAGCAGGGCGGCACCCGCAGGGGAGCTTTAATGCTCATGTTGTGGGACTGGCATCCTGATATCGAGGAATTCATAACCGTCAAACGGGATCTTTCACGAATCAACGGAGCTAATCTGTCTGTTTGCGTTTCCGATAAATTTATGGAAGCGGTTAAAAAAGACGCTGACTGGGATCTGGTTTTTCCCGATATCGCAGACCGTGAATACGATACGAAATGGGACGGCTATCTGGATAATTGGCTAAAGTTAGGTAAAAAAGTCAAAGTCCATAAAACCGTCAAGGCCAGAAAAATCTGGGACCTGATTTCTGAAGCAGCCTGGGCTTCGGCTGAACCGGGATTGGTTTTCATGGAACGCTATAACAAGTGGAACAACAACTGGTATTTCAACAACATAAATTGTGTAAATCCATGCGGAGAGGAAGGATTACCGGCCTGGGGGGTCTGCAATCTGACATCGATCAATCTGTCGGCTTTAGTGCGGGACGGCAAGATCGATTATCAGGAATTAGCCGAAATTGCCCAGGTGGGCGTTAGATTCCAGGATGACATTATCGATGCGGATTCCTACGTTTTTCCCCAAATTGAAGAAACGCAAAAAAACGGTGAAAGGCGGATCGGATTGGGTACGATGGGGTTGGGTGATGCTCTCATCAAGATGAAAATCCGCTACGGATCCCCTCTGTCGATCAGGGTCATCGATAAGATTTATTCGACCATCAGAAATGCTGCCTACGAAGCATCAACTGAGATAGCTAAAGAAAAAGGTGCTTTTCCCAAGTTTGAGGCCAAAAAATATTTAAAAGGCTATTTTATCAAACAATTGCCTGAAGCCATTAAGGCTAAGATTAAAAAATGGGGCATCCGTAACTCTGTTTTGTTACAGCAAGCCCCAACAGGCTCAACTTCCCTTCTGGCCGGTGTCACCTCAGGGATAGAACCCGTTTACGAGTTTTCCTTCATCAGGCGTGACCGCTTGGGTGAGCACCGCCTGTTTCACCCCCTTTTTGATCAATGGAAAAAGGAACATCCCAATGATCCCATCCCTGATTATTTCGTCTCGGCCAATGATCTGATTCCGGACGATCACGTCAAGGTGCAGGCAGCCATCCAAAAATACGTTGATGCTTCCATTTCCAAAACGGTCAATGCACCCAATAGCCACACAGTTGAAGATGTCCGGAAATTGTACCGGATGGCTTATGAATTAGGCTGCAAGGGCATAACTTACATGAGGGATGGCAGCCGCCCCGGAGTGTTGGAAAGAGTTACGGATAAAAAAGCGGAAACCTCTGTCACTGCCCCCGACAGCAATTCTATAATCGGGAACGGCAAACATACGCCGGAAATTACCCCCAGGCCGATGGTGGTCAAAGGAGCTACCTACCAGATTGATACACCGGTCGGGGCTGCTTTTGTGACCATTAATACCGATATGGCTAATGAACCATTGGAGATATTTATCAATGTCGGTAAAGCCGGTTCAGATGTGACGGCTATGGCTGAAGCTGTCGGCCGCTTGGCTTCGCTCACATTAAGAATACAGTCAAGTGTACCTGCCTCGGAAAGAGCCAAACAAATATTTAACCAGCTGATCGGTATCGGGGGTTCGAAATCATTGGGATTTGGGGATAAAAGGGTCAGATCTTTGCCGGATGCGGTGGCCAAAATTCTGGCCATGCATTTTGATTATAAAATTAAAAACGGCAACGGCCTAACTCATAAAGAAGTAATTGCAGAACAGCAGCCTTTGGCGGTATTAACACAGCAAGCTTTGCCTGTCGAAAAATCAGAATTTGATTTATGTCCTTCCTGCGGAGAAGCTGCTCTGGCCTATGAAGAAGGCTGTAAAAAATGCTACAGCTGTGGCTATTCCGAATGTTGATAACATGCCTTCAAAAGTCAAAGTCTACACCAGAACAGGTGATGCCGGTAAAACATCTCTATACGGCGGAAAAAGAGTCCCTAAAAGCTATTTGAGAGTGGAGGTATACGGAACTATCGATGAACTTAATTCCGTCATCGGCATTTTATTGTCGGATATGGGCAAAGAAGATAATCTGGCTAATTTTTTTAAGGAAGTCCAATCGGATCTGTTTTCTATAGGAGCCAATTTAGCCGGAGATAAAACCGATTTAAATTTATTAACCGGTAGAACTGCCGAAATGGAGAAATTAATTGACGTGATGGATAAAGAGTTGCCTGAACTTAAAAATTTTATTCTGCCCGGAGGGACACATTTGGCCTCTTTGGCTCATCTGGCCCGTTCCGTCTGCCGCCGGGCTGAAAGAAAAGTCGTTTCATTAACTAAAACGGACAGCCGCCTGTTTGCCTACCTGAACAGATTGTCCGATCTTCTTTTTATAACTGCACGCTATTTAAATTGGAAAAATGGTCTGAAAGATACGCTTTGGCTTAAAAAAAAGTAATAACTTGGGAATTTAAGAGGAATTCCGTGTAATTCGGAAACTGTGCCGCAACGGTAAAGTCCGGAACTCTTTTCCAAAGATCATCATCCCGAGCAGGAGAATACGGTCAAATTTAGGGGTTAGTATTCCTCTCGGGTTTAACGGGAGGATTTTTTTATGAAAGAGTTGCCAAATGTATTTGGCTTACTCTTTCAAATAGTGAGGAGCGAAGCGACGTACTATTATGGTTGAGCTGGCCATGTCGGTCATGACGGCGCCCGGAATTGCGGGCAGTCCTAATAGTGTGCCCGACTGTAATTCATATAGCTGTTCCTTAGCCATTAACGCAATTATGGGCATGGAAACAGGACAAGCGGTCAAAGCAGTTAAATCTGATGTTGTTTCGCAACTCATCGAACATGAATTAAACCGGCCGATAAGCATCGTCGATTTTGGAATCAAAAAAAAAGCCATTACATTCCCTAACGGTCAGGTAATAGAAAAAGACACACTTTATAATGAAGAATTCGGCAAAACCATACAGGGCGTAACTAATCCGCTAGAAGGGGCAGGTCAAGTCTGGTATAAGACTGACCGTCTTTCCGACAAAATTGTGGCTGCTGCCGATAATACCTGGCATATTACCGTCAGCCAAGGCAATAGTGAAACTCACCGTTTGGCTGTCTTTCATAAAAAAGAAGATCAGATCAGGGAATATTTCATTTCAATAGAGGCTTCAGCGGAAACTGTTTTCAGGATAGCCTCGCTATTTCCACCGGAAAGGCAGATAGAGGAATCATCGGATACTTTTTTGCCGAATCTATTCAATGGAATCGAAGCCTCATATTCAGGCTGGGAAAAGTCGGAGAGGCGGGAGTTTTTAAAGGACCTGAAAGAAGAATTTAATTTGGGTGATCAGAAACTTGAAGAAAGAAAAGAGAAAATTAGCCAATTAATCAACAGATTTGTCAGGGAAACATTATCGTCCAACGAAACGGTTGAGGCAATCGGAGTGATCGGGCAGGCTATAGCGCAATTGGCCGGAGAAGCGAAGTCAATACTCAGACAAATCCCCTACGCTTCTTTACCCCCCCTTACCCGGTTACCGCTCGACACCAAACAGACCGAACAATCAGCAGAAAGAAGGTTGGTGCGGGAAAAGGAAAATCCGGGCTTAACCGGCATTATTCTGAATGAGGCCCCGATAGTTAAACCGATTTTCCAGAAAATAGCTGCTTTTGAAAATGATGAAATACCCAAGACAGAACCAGTTATAAGTAAAATTGAATTGATGACAGTTAATGAAGAAACTTCCGAAGGAGAGGAATATTCAGCTGAGGATTCATTTATTGCCGTTATGATTTTGCAGCATATAATGTCGGCGTCTGTTGCTGAAAGTCAAACAGAAATTTCAAATGCAGAAATAAGCGATCACTTTGAAGTAATCATTCCTCTCATTCCATCCCTGATCGGTCTGTTGGAAGAAGTGGAAAAAATATCTGATGTAAATATTAATACAGATGTAACCGCGGAAAAATCAATAATTGAGTTTCCGGAAAAATCTATAGCCGTATCAGAAGAATCATTACTCGCTGGTTTAATACTTCAGCTATTTACTACAGAAGATAATTTTGAACCTGTAACTTCTGAGGATAATAAACAATTATATTTATCTGCTAAACCGGAGAACTGGGAAGCTATGCTTGATCCGGAAGACACACTAACTGAAAAAAAGTTGGAAATTGTCTCTTTACCCGATGAATTTACGGATAATGCTTATATGGTTAGCCCGGAAGTAGAAGGAGATTATCTTTCAGATGGTGAAATTTCAGAAATGTCTGTTGATAACATTGAGGTGCCCTTAATTGCCGTTTGGATAATTCATCAGATCGTCTCTATTCCTGAAGCTGGTTTAAAAGGTAATGCTGCTGAATTATCCGACATTCCACAAGACATCGACTCTAATGGGAATCATCCGGATGATGTCAAGCAGGAAATTGTTTTACCTTTAATTCATTCTCTGACAGGCCTGCTGGAAATAACCCATTCAATTCCTGATGCCGTAAATCAGGTATTGGAAGAAATATCTAAAAGGTTCTCAGTCGGCGAAGTGCTTTTTGCAACCACCGAAGAGCAGGATTTTGTCGAACAAGTTGCCGTTCCCGCAGCAATTATCTTTTTAGGAATAATAGAGAAATTTGTTGAAATAAATAATGGAAAAACCGTCCAAAATTCAGATTTAGAAACAGTAGAAAAGATCGAAAATCAAAAAGAAAAAATATCAGCTCAATCTGAAAAATTAATTGAGGAATTAATATTATTTACAGTGATGAAGCAATTTTTAACTTTTGAAAGTCAGGACTATATGAATTTAAATAAGGAGCATAAAATTAATGAATCCGGTGAAGAAAAAGTAACTAAAAAAAAAGAAACTGTTTCGAAAGAGATTTCTTTGATTGTGCCTGCTCTGGTTTCTTTTCTGGATAAAATTACCAGTAAAAAATTTGAGAATGAATCAGTTGAAGAAATGTCTATTGAGCAGGAAATTGCAGATATTACTGAGAAGAAAGTTAATGATAAATTATTACTGGGAATAATCCGATTAATTTCAATGGTACTCAGGATTGAAAAAAGAATTGAAATAGTTAAACCTTTCGCACAGCTGATTCAGGAAAAATTACCCAAAGAAATAGAATCACTTCAACGCTTAATATTTTTAAAATTAGCCTTAAATTTATTAATTTTAGAGAGGAAAGATCTGCTTACCAGGCAGCAAGGGCATGGTAATGGTAAGCAGAAAAAAAAGCAGGTTAAATTACCACTGTATGCCTTGATATTTAGTTTTGAGACCCATCTTGAACCTTTGCCAGTTGTGTGACAGAATAAGATAAAGGAGGCTTAAATATGCCAGTTTCAAAACGAAAAAACAACCGGAATCTTATTATTCTGGTAATACTTTTACTCTTAGGCTCGGTTTTTTTCGGACAGACTGTTTTTCTGAAAGAAGATAAAAAAACAGAGGAAAAAGAGACGATTAGCCGCAGCGAAAATACAGTCGATGAACTGATTCAGGAGAGAGAAGCGACAGGAAATAAAATAACGGTAAATTTCGGCGCAGGCAAAACTTTTGTTAAAGATTTGCAGGCAGCCACACCCTACGAAGCTTTGAAAACTATGGCATCCCAAGAGGGATGGGAAATAAAGACAAAGGAATACAAATACGGCTTAATGGTTGAAGGGGTAGGCAATTTGATTAATTCAGATAAGGGTTACTGGACGTATAAAACAAACGGCCAACCTGGTAAAATAGCTTCTGACAGATATACTCTTAAAAAAGGTGAAACCGTTGAATGGGAGTATGTCCAAGTCGATTAAAAAAAATGTATTCAAAAATTTCCGCGGCCTTTGGGCTTGTGGCTGCCGGTATTCTTTTCAGAACTGTTTTCCATATCGGCGATAATATTGAAACAATTACCTCCGGCACTTTAGTAGCCGCCGCATATCTCGGACCGTTTTGGGCGCTGGCTGTTCCTTTGACTTCAATGGCTGTTTCCGACCTGATTTTGGGTAACAGCCTGATTTTTATATTTACCTGGACTGCTTATATGATTATTGGTGCAACTGCCTTTCTTTTTTTCAGGAAAAAGAAAAAAGACCGCTTGATTATTCCTTCTATACTGGCAGCCGGAGGAGCTTCCATATTTTTCTATCTGTGGACAAATTTCGGAGTCTGGTTTTTAGACTTTTACGGCATGTATCCTAAAACTTTGCCTGGATTGGCCGAAGCCTATATCCTGGGCTTGCCGTTTCTGAAAATGAATCTGTTAGGAAATCTTATTTTTGTGCCTTTGTTTTTCTTTATTGCGCAGATTGTGAGAGCAGAAGCAAAAGAAGAAAATAAAAATAAAATTTTTTCCGGGTAAGCCAATCATGCCTGCCGTAAATAACCAGCATCATAATGGCCAGACTTCCTCAACCGGGAATAAGCCAAAAAAAACTCCACCGGCGGTAAGTATTACTGCCATAGGAGGTAAAGAAGCTGAAAAAGTCACTCAGGAAGCGAGTCTAAAAATAGAGGAAATTTCCTCGGAGACAGTTTTGGCTCCTGAAGTGGAAACGGCCGGTGTTACTAAAATCGGGGATACGATCGAATTTCCGCCTGATATTACTGATTTAACCGGCGGTCAAAGTGTAAGTACTTTACCTTCACAGACGTCATCCCAAACAGCCGTACCTATGCCCATTAGTGACGACTTGATATATTCCGGAAGTCAGAAATCAATTACCAATACCATCAAATGGCTGGCAGAGTGGTGCATCAGAAAACTTAAAATGGCCCATCTGGTCCTGAAAAATATTCACGGCAAAATTATCCGGGTCAAAATATAAGGAATTAATTTCTATATGGATATGTATGAGCCAACATTATTATACGATTCTCTCCTGAATCTTGGTTTCACTTTTACTATTCTGATTTTAGTATTATTCGGGCTCGCTCTTTTTACCTATTTCATTTTTCTATGGTGGAAGTACCGAAACCGCGAGAAACAGAGTTTGGAATTTGTGCTTTTGCAGATATGCGTACCAAAGGATAATGAGGTAAAAATTGATGCTGCAGAACAATTTTATTCCTCACTTTCCTCCCTGTCCCACGGCGGCTTTCTCTCTTTCATGAAAGATAAGGACCATATTTCTTTTGAAATCGTCGGCCGTCCCGGAGATATCCGCTTTTATGTCTCCGTCCATCACCATTTGCGGGATCTTATCGAAAAACAGATTTACGGTATGTACCCGGGAGCGGAGATTAAAGAAGTGGATGAATATAATATTTTTGATGAAAAGGGCAAAGTGGCTTTTGCTTCATTTATTTTAAAAGGCTCGGATTATTTGCCGATGAAGACATTTAAAGATCTGCCGGTTGATCCGATGTCAGCCATCACCTCAAATTTAGGCAAAATGCAGGCCGGTGAGGGAGCGGCAATTCAAATTTTGGTGACTCCTGCCGCAGGCAAGTGGAAGAGTTCCGGAAAAAGTTATCTTTCAGGAGTGAAAAAAAACGAGGCTAACCCGGAAAAAGCGCATTATAACGTCGACCATAAAATCCTGGAAACCATAGAAAACAAATTAGCCAAACCGGGTTTCTTAACGACGATCAGAGTAGTTGTTTCCTCAACCACGTTGGAATCCGCCAAGATGCATCTTCATAATATCGAATCGGTTTTTGCTCAATTTTCCTCAGACCAAAACCATTTAGGGGGAGCCAAACTCATGTTCAAAAGTTCATTCGTCATCGATTTCATTTACCGTTATTTTCCCATCCTTAATTGGCCTTATAAACAGTACAGTGTTTTAACCAGCGAGGAATTGGCGACCCTTTTCCATTTTCCCAATAAAAGTGTGGAAACCCCCCACATTCAATGGGTAACTTCCAAAAGGGCACCGGCACCGCCGGAAATTCCCACCTCCGGGCTTTATCTGGGTAAAAGCACTTACCGGGGCATTTCCAGACCGATCCATATGGATTTGGATGACAGACGCCGCCATGTATATATTATCGGTAAAACGGGGGTAGGCAAATCGGTCCTTTTGAAAGACATGATCCTTCAGGATATTAAAGAGGGCAAAGGTGTAGCGGCTATCGATCCCCACGGGGATTTAGTTGAGGGAATTTTACCGATGATACCGCCTGAAAGGGCTGAAGATGTTATCTATTTTGACCCTTCAGATACCGACAGGCCGATGGGGTTGAATATGCTTGAAGCCAAGACTGAAGAGCAAAAACACTATATCGTCTCATCAATCATCGGCTTGATGTATAAACTTTACGACCCCCAGAAAACCGGTATTATCGGACCCAGATTTGAACATGCCATCAGAAATGCCATGCTGACAATTATGGTTGAACCGGGCGCTTCTTTCGTCGAGGTGGTCAGAGTTTTAACCGATTCAGCTTACGTACAGGAACTGCTGCCGAAAGTCCAGGATCCGATTGTCAGAAGGTATTGGACAGACCAGATCGCCCAGACATCCGATTTCCATAAATCTGAAGTATTGGATTATATCGTTTCCAAATTCGGCCGTTTCGTCACCAACAAACTGATGCGTAATATCATCGGACAAAGTAAAAGCGCCTTTGATTTCCGCAAAGTTATGGATGAAGGTAAGATTCTTCTGGTTAATCTGGCCAAAGGAAAATTAGGCGAGGAGAATTCATCCTTTTTGGGATTGATAATGGTGCCGAAGATATTGGTTGCGGCCATGAGCCGGGTGGATACACCGGAAGAGCAGCGCCGGGATTTTTTCCTTTATGTTGACGAATTTCAGAATTTCGCCACACCCGATTTCGCCCAGATTCTGTCCGAAGCCAGGAAATTCCGCCTTAATCTTTGCGTGGCCAACCAGTTTATCGGCCAGATGGAAGAAGAAGTAAAGAATGCTGTTTTCGGCAATGTCGGCACACTGGTGACCTTCCGGGTGGGAGTGACTGATGCCAATTATCTCCAGCATTGGTTTACACCTGTTTTCAATGAGAACGACCTGATCAACGTCGACGTCTATAATGCCTATATCAATACCATTATCAGCAATAAACCGGTACCGCCTTTCTCGGTTGATTTGCGCAAAGATATGGCTGAGTTTAAAAAGCTGGAAAACAAGCAGGTAGCCAAAGCCATTCTGCAACTTTCGCGTCTCAAATACGGCCGACCCCGGGAACTGGTCGAAGCCGAAATCTCCCAACGGGCTAAACTCTAATCATCTTCTCTTTTATAATTAAATCAGCCTTGATATAATTGCACGTTGAGGGGCCAGTAGCTCAGTGGTTAGAGCACTACTCTTATAAAGTAGGAGTCGATGGTTCGATCCCATCCTGGCCCACCCTTCTTCGCTAAAGCTTCGCAGGGCAGGCGGAAATGGATTTTCCGGCGAATCGGGAATGGTGCTACTTCTTTGATTTTTTGGAAGCGAGATACATAAAAGCAATTATCACACCTATAAGTGATAATCCAATTAAAAACAGAGCCCAAAAGATCGTAACATTATCAACAGTCATACTACCTCCTTAAATAATCTCATTCCAAGCGAAAAAAATAAAGCAGCAATTACTAATCCCCAAACCGCCACAATTAATTTTGACAAATTTAGTTCCGAAGAAAACAATCCTAAGACTAATGATGCTAATGATAATTTGGATATATCAAGCGAGAATTTGGCCATCTCTTCAACCTGACGTTTTGTTAAAACCATAATGTTGTTAATCTGAATTATTTTATCATAATTACCTGACACAGATCAGGCTGCCGACTTCTGTTATTGAAGGCAAAATCAATTCAGCATCTTCTCCCTTATCATAAAAAAAAGATGCGCTGCCGCCGTCCAGGTTAAGAATTTCAGTAAATTCCCAGCGTTTTTGAACATCCGGCTGGAAAAATATGGAAGGCAAATCTACCAAATTAGGGCCGGAGTAGTGATTACCTTTTTCAATAATTGAAATCAGAAATAAGTTATTATTTTTGTCTTTTCCGATCACAGAGCGCCTGGCCTGTTCATCCTGAACCAGTTTAAGCTGATAATCCCCGACAATCATAAAAGGCCCTGTTTGAAGAATGAAATCTGCTTCTTCAGGAGCTAGCGCCAAATTTCTGCTGAAATTTCTATTACTATCCTTATCCTGCCAGAGAAAACCGGTGATCAGCTGACTTTGAATTTGTTTCCCTGCAATTTCACCATGGCTGTAAAAAAGCCCGAGGGGATTCCCGTCTTCCCGGTAAAATCCTCCGTTAATCGCGCTCCGGCAATTATTTTCCGTAACCAGCTCCTCCGCATTTTTTCCGTTGGTAAAGTTAGGGATTAATAAAATATTATTTTCTGTTTTTATCGGGATAACCAGCAGTTGATAGTCAGTATTGTTGAAAATGGTTTCAATTACTTCTCCATTGGGAACAGTCAGCGGGGTCGGGGAAGGCTCTTCTTTAACCGGAATTTCAATTGGAGTAATCGGAACCGCTTCCTTAACTTTATTTACTAACAGTCCTATAGTTGCTGCCAGAAGAAAAATTACAAAAAGCCATTTTGTCATCCACTAATTATACCTCCGAGAGTATAATGAGAATAAATGCTTGATCGGAAGAAACGCTATCTGCAGATTGCCTTAAATAGTACTCTAGAGGAAGGTTATGACATCATTGACAGTTTACCACCCAGCGACCGGATCCTGATTGAAGCCGGAACCCCCCTTATTAAAAGATACGGGTTGGAAGCGATCCGTTCTTTACGTGCCCGTTGGGCCTGGAAAAATACAGCCGACGGATTTATGTCCTATGTTGTCGCCGACTTAAAGACCATGGACCGCGGAGAAACTGAAGTTGTTTTGGCCAAAGAAGCCGGGGCTTCGGCAGCCATTGCGCTTGGCATGGCGCCGGTAGAAACAATTGATGTTTTTATAGAGTCCTGCCGGAAAAATAACCTGGACAGCATGGTTGACATGATGAATGTCGACTGGCCGATTAAAATTCTAAGAAAACTGAAAAGAATGCCGGATGTGGTCGTACTTCACCGCGGGGTTGATGAGGAGCATTTTAATAGAAATAAACCGATCCCCTATATCCAGATCAATAAAGTCAGGGCCAGTTACCATACCATGATTGCCATTGCCGGAGGCGACACCATCCGGGAAGTGCAAAGGGCGATTTTTAACGATGCTGATATTGTTATCGTCTGGAGGGAATTTTATAAAGCCACGGGAGAAACTGCTAAATTGGCAGGAGAATTTTTAAAAGAAATTAAATAAGGGTGTTTATTTCCCGCCCAGTTTCTTCAGTCCTTCAATAATTTCAATCGGGATGGCAAAAATAATGGTGTTGGCCGGATTGGCGGTAGTTGCCTCAATCGTCTGCAGAGTTCTTAGGGAAATGGCACCTGATGAAGACATTTGGTCCATGGCTTTTTTGAGATTTTCGGATGCGGATAATTCTCCCTTGCTTCTGATGATGGTGGCCCGCCTTTCCCTTTCGGCCTCAGCCTGCTTGGCCATCGCCCGCTTCATATCAGCCGGCAGTTCTATATCCTGGATTTTGATAGCGGTGACGTCGACTCCCCATTCGCTGGTTTCGCTGTCTACGAGTTTTTTGATTTCATCGGCAATCTTCTGCCGGTCGGTCAACAGGCTGTCTAATTCTACCTGCCCGATGACATCCCTGAGAGCCGTTTGGGCATATTGGGTGACGGCATAAGTAAAATCCTGAATTTTCAGGACCGCATCTTCGGGTTTACTCACCTGGAAATAAACTACGGCATTGATACCGACAGGGACATTGTCGCGGGTTATGACTTCCTGCTGGGGGATATCGGAGGTGGTTATCCTGATATCGACTTTGATGATTCTTTGTACAATCGGGATCAGGATTTTTAAACCCGGCTGCAAAGTATAGGAGTATGATCCTAAGGTTAAAACAATACCTCTTTCATACTGGTCAATGACGACCAGAGTTTTCAGAAGCAGGATAAAAATAATGAAAAGAAAGCTACCGATAAACCACATATTAATTTATTGTAGCATAATATTGCCCAGGTCCAAACACATCCCGTAGACTTCATTAACTATGAACGGCAGGTATAATGGTGCCTCTATGAAAGCTCATTTCATTCTTCCGG